>DATFQU010000034.1:0-18940 GCA_035264005.1 Candidatus Acidiferrales bacterium | reverse complement strand
TATTTCCCCAAGACGGCGCAGACAATCCTTGCCTGGCTGCCGTTTGAACACATCGCCTACACGCCACTTTCGATTTACCTTGGGAAATTTTCAACCAACAGGGCCATCGAACTGCTATGCATCGAATGGGCCTGGGTAGTGATTTTGCTTTTTGCAGCGCATTGGTGGTGGGAGCGCGCGACAAAGAAAATCACGATTCACGGGGGATAGAGTTGGCTTCGCATCCGAGCGGTCTAAACGAAGAAAACGCCGACAACCGGCCGCGCCGCCTTACGCGCAGCTTCGTGCGGCACTGCATTCTATTTCGCGAGTATGTTTCGCAGTACGCGAAGATGCGCATGGAATACCGCGGAGACTTCATCGTTTCGACGGCGACCAGCTTTGCCGCGACGGTCTTCTCGCTGTTTTTCGTAATTATTTTATTCAAGCAGATCCCCAGCCTTGCGGGCTGGACATTTCAGGAAGAGCTCTTTCTCTATGGCTTCTCGCTCTTGCCCTACGGAATTTTCAACGTCATCAGCCTGAATCTCTACGATTTTGGCAACAATTATATTATCGAAGGAAAATTCGACCGCGTAATGCTGCGGCCGGTCTCGACTCTCTTTCAGGTGCTTTTCGAACAGTTTCGCCTTGAATCGATGCAGGAAATCGCGACGGGAATCTTCTGCATGGGCTGGGCTTCATATCATCTGCATGTGCATTGGACAATCTCAAAAGTGTCCCTGCTAATTTTCTGGGGCGCGTGCGCGGGAATAATTTACGTTTCCGTTTTTCTCTTGCTCACTACGGTGTCATTCTGGTTCGAGGACCGCATCGGCGTCCACCCACCGGTATGGAACGTGATTGCATTCGGGCGATATCCACTTTCGATCTACTCTGGTGCGGTGCAGTTTTTCCTTTGTTGGATCATTCCCTTCGGATTGGCGTCTTTTTATCCCAGCGTGCGCCTGCTCGGCCATTCGGTAACGCCTGAGTATTTGCCGTTTGTGCCTGTGGTCGCGGTGGGATTCTTGGCTCTCGCGATTTTCACATGGAACATGGGGACCCGGCACTATTCTTCGACCGGCTCGTAGGCTACGCGCTCAGCCTTTGTACTGGATGACGACCATAGTGATGTCATCCGCTTGCGGCGCGCCTCCGGTGAAGTTGCGCACGCCTGTTTGGATCGCTTCCGCCAGTTGCTCGACGCTCGAGCCGGAGAAATCCTTCATGAGAGCGCTTAAGCGCTCCTGCTCGAACATGTCGTCCCGAAGATTGCGCGCCTCGGAAACACCGTCACTGTAAATTACAAGGTAGTCGCCCGCAGCAAGCGAAACGCGCTCCGAATTAAAGTCCGCCTCTTGAAACATTCCCACCGGGAAATTCGATGAGGACAGCTCCGTCAGTTCGCCGGAAGCACGGCGCACCAGTGGCGGCACGTGCCCGGCATTGATGTATTCCAGATTGCCGGCCGGATCGAGAATTCCGTAGAACAAAGTAGCGTAACGATCTTCGCTCGAACGCTCGCACAGAAATTGGTTCACGCGTTTGGTGACTTCTGCGATGGGAATGTCGAGCGCCGCCGTGGTGTAAAAAACGCCTTGCAAAAGCGTTGCCAGCAACGAAGCTGCGATTCCCTTCCCCGCAACGTCACCCACGAAAAACCCGTGACGGCCGCCGCTCAGCTCGACCACATCAAAACAATCGCCTCCCACAGAGTGACACGCGAGAGTTGAAGCCGTCACCGCGATATGCGGCATCTGTGGAAAAGTTTTCGGCAATAACTGGCGTTGAATCTGGCTGGCAATTTCAATTTCGTGGTCGAGCCGCGCTTTGGCGCGCGCCGCCGAAAAGAGCCGCGCATTTTCGATGACGTTGGCCGCTTCACGCGCCAGCGTTCTCACGACTTCGCGGTCGATTTCCGTGAATGCCGCCGAGGGCGAACGGCTATCCAAATAGAGGACACCAAGCAAATCCGCTTCTTCCGAGGTGATCGTCACGTCGACTGCCGCAATTACCGGCAGCTTTTCAATCGGGATGGCAACAATGGTGAGCAAGGACAAAGATGCCACGCTGGCCTGTTGATTGACGCCAGCGTCTTCGCCAGTGTCGCTGACGATCAGCTCGCGTCGTGAGTTCGCCACGCGTTTGAGCACGCCTGAAGAAATTTTCAACTGATCGGCGGCGATCAGTTCGCCTTTCGCATCGCGGGCGACTACGGGTTTAAGTTCGCCCGCTTCGTCGGTGAGCAGCAAAACGCCGCGTTCGGTGCGCGTGATTCGAATGGCCGCGTCCACGACCGCAGAAAGCACGTCTTCAAGCGAAAGCCCTGAGCCAAGCGTACGCGCGACTTCAAGCAAAACGCCCAAATGATAGAGCCCCTGCGCGCCTGGCGTGGCGGGAGCCGGCCGTTCGACCTGCTCGATGAGCTCTTCTAGCGTGGCCTCGTCGCCCAGATAAACCACCTTGAACGAATCGGGCATGCCGAAATCGACGCTGTCTTTGGCAGCGAGCACACGCAGACCGTCGATCCGTTCACCGTTAACGAAAGTGCCGTGGCGGCTGCCCAGATCTTCGATGAAACATGAACCGTTGGCTGTCGTGAGTTGGGCTTGCTGGCGGCTGATTCGGCTGTCACGCAGCACGAGTTCATTCCCCGTCTGCCGGCCAATGCGAAATGGAAACGACGTGGCCGCAACTTCGCGGCGTACGCCGGCTGGATCGAGCACCAGTAATCGAGGAGGTCGCGGCATATTTCGTGCGATGGCGCGTTTTCGACAGCGCCTATCTTGATGCCCCGCGCGCCGAAGAACGCAGGCCAATGTTAGGGGAAGTCGGCGAGCATAGCAACCGGATTGGTGCAGATCCCGCGCAGCGCCGGTTTTGCGCAACGATTCATGCTAACCTTCGACCGCTCACGGAAATCCTGCTTCGACTGAGCAAGACGAATGTTTGCGGATCGTGCTAATTGGGACTTACGTCCGAATCGCCTGAGCAAAGCGCTGGCTGCGCATCGCGCAGCCGCGAAAACTTTGCTGGACCTGACGGTTTCGAATCCGACCGAGTGCGGATTCGGTTACGAGGAGGACGAAATACGCCGCGCGCTCGCGAGCCCTTCGGTATTGCGCTATCAGCCCGACCCACGCGGAATGCGTGCCGCACGAATGGCCGTCGCCAATTATTATTCCGATCGCGAAACGCCAGTTCAAATTCAGGATATTTTTCTTACGACGAGTACCAGCGAGGCTTATTCGTTCGCATTCCGTGTACTCTGCAATCAGGCAGACGAGGTACTGATTCCCGCGCCAAGTTATCCCCTGTTCGATTACCTCGCGGACATTCATGACGTGAAAGTTCGCCGTTACCCGCTGCTTTACGATCACGGCTGGCAAATTGATTTTCACGCTCTGGAAAAGCTAATCGATGCGCGCACACGCGCCGTAATTGTTGTCAACCCGAATAATCCCACGGGACATTTCACAAAAACGCAGGAAGCAGCAGAGTTGAATGAAATGTGCGTCACGCATGACATGGCGCTGATCGTCGACGAGGTCTTTTTGGATTTTGCGTTGGAAAATAACGAAGCACGACGAAGCTTGGCCACAAATAGTCGGGCCTTAACGTTTACCGCGAGCGGACTTTCGAAGATTTCCGGTCTGCCGCAAATGAAGGCCGCATGGCTTGTCGTAAACGGTCCGTTGGAGTTAAAGGCGCAAGCGCTTGCCCGATTGGAAGTGATTGCCGATACATATCTCTCGATGAACGCTCCCGTTCAATCGGCCATGCCGACCTTTCTGAAGCAGCGGCACAAATTCCAGCAGCAAGTCATGGAGCGCGTGCGAGAAAACCTTACGGAACTGGACCACCAACTTGCGTCGCAACACGCTTGCACGAGATTAAAGATTGAGGGTGGATGGTACGCGGTTATTCGCTTGCCGGCTACCTGCGATGACGAAGAATTCACAGTTAGCCTTCTGAACAGTCAGAATGTGTACGGGCACCCCGGGCATTTTTACGATTTCCTGAGTAAAGGTTACGTCGTCCTGAGCTTGATTACGCCGAAGCGAGTTTTCGCAGACGGCCTCACAGCGCTGCTGATCCACGCAAATCGATAATTCGTGAGAGTTCGAATTCAAGCGGAATGCGCGTGGGATTCGCAGTCCTTGGGCTCGGCGGCGAGGCGCCGAACTTTCTCGCGCAGGCGCACAGCGAGATCAACAACTGTCTCGAGCCGCTGCACCGATAAAGGCGGGAGTTTATCGCGAAGTTGCGCCAGCAGCAGTTCCGCATTCCCCAGAATTCCCGTCAGGGGGTTGTTTATTTCATGGCGGAGAATCTCCGCAAAATCGGATGGAGTGTCAGCCGCCCACGCGGCGCGAAACTCACGCGAGTAACCATGCGGCCAATGCAGACGGCGCTCAACAAACGCGGCGGCAACGGAAGCGAATTCGCTGGCGAAAGTGACGAAGTCAACCTCTCCCGAAACAACCAGCCCTACCATATCAGATTGCCGTTCCGACGATGCCAGGACAACAACAGGAGCAAACACGGTCAAGCGATGCGTCGCCTCCGCCAGTGGCACTCCCGGTCGCACCATGCTTTCGCTGAAAACAATCACACCGGGCAAATCCCGCGCCGCACGGGATTCCAGTTCAGTAAAAACCGAAGTGGTTGCAATCTCCCAAAGCGCGCCCGTCTCGCAAATGCGCCGCACAAGTTGATCGCGTTCACGGCCTGACGGCATTCCGACAAGTACCTGGCTGTTTTTCCCGTGAATCGAGGGGTCCTCTGTTAGGACTTCAGCAACTTCGTTCATCCCTGCTCCTCCGAGCCGGCTACATCCGCAGAAGCAGGAGCGCGCTCCAGAACGCGGTATACAGCGAGCTTCAATTCTTCCACGAGGAAGGGCTTCGTTAGAAACTGCAATTGATGGGAATTCAGAAATTCGATGGTGTGCGACCCGAGCGTATCTCCGGTAATAAACAGGATGCGATGCCGGGCCGTGCTGCGCGCGCGAACGAGCGCATCATAAAACGCCGGGCCGTCCAAACGGGGCATGCGAAGATCGCAAATGATCAGGTCGTAGCGGTTGCGGGAAACCCGTTGCAACCCTTCCTGGCTGTCGGTTACGGCTTCGACCTCGTGTCCGTCTTCGCGAAGCACGTCGGCAACTAACTGCGCCACGGTCGGTTCGTCTTCAACAACCAGGATATTTGCCGCCGGTATTTTCCTTGCTGCCGCCGAAATTGGAAGAACGGCAGAGGAAGATTCACCCGCAGAAATTGGCAGTAGCGGCAGTTCCATCGTGAATTTCACGCCGCCGGTGCGCAAGTTCTCAAACCGTACCGTGCCTTCATGTTGCTCCACTATGCGTTTTACAATCGCAAGCCCAAGTCCCGTTCCGACACCAGACGGCTTGGTCGTGAAGAAGGGTTCGAAAATGCGCGAGGCAACCTCACGCGGTATTCCCGGTCCGTCGTCCCAAACCTCAATCGAGAGCCGTGATTTCGAGGTTTTTCTTGTGCGAACCTGAATTCGTCCGTGACCTCGCCCCTCGCCGACGGCTTGCTCTGCGTTAATAAGAAGATTCAAGATTGCTTGCTGAAGCTGGTGAGCGTCAGCAAAAGTGGCCGGCAGCGTAGGATCCAGTTCGCACCGCACAACAATGTCCTGCACTTTCAACTCATAGTCCCGGAGCTCCAGAGTGCGCTCGACGATCTCGTTGATATCTGTGCGCGTCCGCTCGGGCTCGGCGTGGCGCGCGTACCCGAGCAGATTCTTCACAATACGGCTGGCTCGCTCCGCTTCTTCCAAAATCATGCGCGCCTCGCTGCTGCGGGTCTCAGCTACAGGATGATTAAGGAACAATTGCGCATAACCGCTGATAGCTGTGAGCGGATTACTTAGTTCATGGGCCACTCCGGACACAAGCTGGCCGACCGCGGCCATTTTTTCGGTTTGCTGCAGCTTCGACTGGATCTGACGCTGGACCGTAACGTCCCAGAACGCTTCAAGCCAGCCCAATGGGCGCCGTTCTTCGTCCAGAACGGGCCGCGCGTAGCGCTCGATCACGCGCGCCGTCGGTGTTCCCATCTCGAGCTCCTCGTGAACCGGACCGCCGGAGCCGGAGATAAACGAGTCCCATGGAGCACGATAAGCGCCAGCCTTGCGAAATCGCGGTCCGATCGCACGAGCTAAATCATCGTACGTTTCAAACGCACTCATCGCATGCGAGTCCAAACCAAATAGCACGCCGAAGCGCGCGTTTGTGAGGCGAATCCGTCCGTTTGCACCGATGAGGAGTACGCCAGCGTGGACGGCCTCCAGAACACTGCACAGTTCAGCTTGCGTCTGTCTCCACCGGCCCTCGGCTCGCTGTGCCGTCTGGCCTTCCTCGAGCAACAAAAGAAGCCGACGGCGGCCCGCGAGCGCTTGCCGGAGGGCAAGGCGCACTTCAAAACCGCTTTCCAGTTGCCCCTCCAAGACAGGCTCTCGCGCATCCGACACGGCATGATTAAACCAACGATCAAACTCGCTCTCTGCGGGCTGCACGAAGAACTCTGCCAGGCGAATTCCGGACCCGAGCTCGCTCTTCCAGCGCAGCAACTCGCGCGCTTGGCGGTTGGCCTCAAGTATTCTGCCTGAGGAATCCGCGACGATGAGCCCCTCGGACGCAGACTCGAAGAGCGAACGATAAGCGGAATGGGTTTCGCGTGCTGTCGAAACGAACCGTGCATTTGCAGCCACAGTCCGAAAACCCTCGAGCGAAGCTACAGGAAGATGGTCACCCGAGCGATAGCCTCCAAGCAAAAGGAGCGATTCCTCGCGCGAAAAATCCAATGGCAACCCGACGACGGACAATCCTGGTAACAGTCCATTGGGAAAGTCGCGAACCACCGTCTCACGATCGAGGAACACGGCTGTTGCGACCGTGGAAAGAGCCTGGCGCAACGAATGCGAAGGCAGATTTGGTCCGGAGAGAGCCTCCCAATGAAGCCCCGACTCGACGCGTCGCGCAATTCCCACGAATTGAGCGTCCGTCTGCCGCGCAGCCGCCGCGGCGATGCGGCCGAGCACTTCTTCTGCGGCGGCACCCGTGAGAATCAGATTGTCGATCTCTTCGCGCAGGTGCAGAGACCGTTGGGTGCGCTCCTGTTGTTCACGCACCCGGTTCGCAAAAAGCGAGAGAGCGATTTCGGCGCAGCGGTTTTCGACGATTTCACGGCTGACCAGTCGATTGCTCCTGACGCTCCCAATGAGCATTGTTCCCACGATTCGATCATCCACCTTCAGCGGCATTCCGACCGCCGTGGATATCCCTTCGAAAAAATCATGCGGCCCGACGGGAAACACAGGCGCGAAGAACTCCAACGGAGAGTTCACATCGGTGAATTCAACGGGGAAGACTTCGAAGGCGTTGACCTTCTGAAACTCGGTATGGAGGCCCAGCGCATCCACCTGAGCCAAATGCCCGGGCCAAACAGAATCTCCCGACGTCTCCTCGGCCCATACTGCGGCACGGTCCGCATTCGTGCTCTCGAGAAGAGATGTTGCACTGGTGCGTAGCAGAGACTCGAATGGCTCGCGACGCACGGCGGCCCTGGTGACGCTTTCGACCGTGACCACTGACCTTTCATTAAGCCGAAGAGGCCGCAGCCAAAAGGGACGTGACATGGGCTCTCAGCGCCCCGACGCCAACACGCTGTAGCACGCCACAAGGACGCCGCCCACAAACAGAGCAGTATCCAACAGCCGACGAAGAAATCTGCGGACTCTGTACCGCTGAATGTAATTCAAGCTGATTCCTCCGCGGTGCTATATGCACCGGGCTTACCAAGATGCAGGATCAGCAAGACTCGTGAAATTAGGCACTTGCGTTGAAGGGGGAAAAAAAGCGGAGGCGCTCATTCCCAGACCGAGAAGATTGCCGTTCTGTATGGGAACCGTTGGGGAAATTCTAGTGAGGAACGACGCCGCCGATGTCTACTGTTGACTCTCTGTGACTTGATATTGCTTCAGTTTTCGATACAGGGTGGTCTTGCCGATGCGGAGCAGCCGTGCGGCCACCAGCTTATCTCCATTCGTTTCGCGCAGCGCTCGCAGAATGGCGCGGCGCTCCATTTCTTCCAGTGGCATGATTTCGTCCGACGCAGGAATGCCTTCGGCGCTGCTTCCGTACTGGAGGTTCGACGGCAGGTCGCCAGAATGCAGAATCGGCCCGGAACCCAGCGCCACTGCGCGCTCGATGGCGTTCTCCAGTTCGCGGATGTTTCCCGGCCAGTCATAAGAGGTTAGGCGCGACATGGCATCTTCGGCCAAGACCGGCATCGGGCGGTCAGTATCCGCGAACTTCTCCAGGAAGGCCTGCACCAGCAAAGGAATATCGCTCTTGCGCTCGCGCAGCGGCGGAAGCTTGATTTGCACGACGTTCAATCGAAAGAACAAATCCTTGCGGAAACCGTTCTCGCGAACCGCCGCTTCCAAATCGCGATTCGTCGCCGCTATGATCCGCACGTTCACGGGAACCCGCTCATTTGACCCGACCGGCTTGATCTCCCGTTCCTGAACGACCCGCAACAGCTTGGCTTGCATGTCGACTGGAAGATTTCCAATCTCATCGAGGAATAGCGTGCCTTTGTCGGCGCTTTCGAAGACTCCCTGCTTGTTATGCATTGCCCCGGTAAACGCGCCCTTCACGTATCCGAACAGTTCGGACTCGATCAATGTGGGAGTCAATGCGTTGCAGTCGAGGGGAACGAATGGCTCGTGGCGCCGCGCGCCGGAAAAATGAATCGAGCGCGCAACCAGTTCTTTGCCGGTGCCGCTTTCACCCAGAATCAGGACTGGATAGCTGTGCTGGCTGACCTTTTCAATCAGCTTATACACGCGCTGCATTTTGGGAGAAGTCCCGATCAGCTCCTTGTAGCCGGGCCGCGTCCGAAGCTGCTCCCGCAGAACGCGATTTTCCTGATCGATTTCCTGTTCGTGGATTAACCGCTGGAGTTTGCGCCGGAGTTCATCAATGTGGAACGGCTTGGTTACGTAATCGGAGGCACCCAGCCTTGTGGCCTCGACAGCGGTTTGAATCGTGCCATATTGGGTCAGCATCAGGACCGCTATTTCCGGATAGTGCTCGCGAACACGCCGCAGAAGCTCGAGACCGCCCAACTCAGGCACGCGCAGGTCCGTGATAACAATGTCCACGGGATACTCGTCGAGGGTCTCGAGCGCCCTCTCCGTCGTCGTCGCCGTGCGCACACGCAGACCAGCCTCCGTCGCGATGTCCGCGCAGAGGCGAAGCGCCGAGTCCTCGTCGTCGACGATCAACACCGTCGCAGTCTCGAGCCGATCCACGGCCGTCGGACCCGACATGGCTGATTTTTCGATCGTTTCAACCCCCGTTCCCATTTGCTCCTCAGTCGGTTCGCCGTCGGCCTTCTTGTGGCGAAGTTTCGTCGATTCAGGAGCAAGTCATGAGCCAATTTCGGAAAAATCCCTAATTGGTGCGGAACGCACAGCTTGCAGCCCCCTGGGTCGCGCGGAAACCGAAGCAGAGTGCCAAAACAGGAAATCGCATCCTAACACATTTAACGTAACTAATCAAGTAACTAGTTCTATCTATAATGCGTTACCACAATGGAATCGACACAGCTGCCATTCTGGGGCATCGTGGAACAGTCTCAGCTTAACGACCGCGAAGTACGTTGGAAAAATTGGGCAAGTTCCGGCATGTCAGGCTGGCGTACGCCTCCCTCCGGGCAGAAAACCGCTCGATTCGTGAGCTAAAGAGGAAAATGCGCAGGTTTCACGTCTATTGCTGCATTTGCACGCTGACTGACTGGCTTAGCCGGAATGTCAGGTGCGACTCGGAAGGCAGCGTGATGTCTTTTTTGCCGGTAATGGCAGCGCCCGCAGTACCAGCGCCTCCGCCAGCCGCCGCGCCAATCGCGGCGCCTTTTCCACCGCCAGCGATGCCGCCGATGATTGCCCCAAGCGCTGAGCCGCCGCCAATCGCTACGACGTCTCGCTTCTTGTGCGACTTGCCTTCCATCGTCAAATCATGAGTGTGGACGTCGACCCAGGCTCCATTGACCTGAACTGACCGCAAAGCCAGCGTGAGCAACGCCGGTTTGGAAAGACGACCGGACGGGCGCGCATCCACCACCTCTCCTCGCGCGCGGGCGTCCTGAGGTACAACGGTTTGTCCGTCTACAACCACTGGCTCCGTGATAGTCGCGTCGAATCGGTCTCCGGCACTGTTGTCATGGCTGGAAACCGCCGTGTCCAGCACTACGTGGATCTCTCGTCCCGCAGGAATCGTCACTGGCGCTGGAGCTTGCGCCCCGCTCGACGAGGCTGGGGCACTAGCTGCGGGCGACGAAGAAGCCGAGGCTGGCGCGTTGCTGGCACTGTTGGAGTTGCTACCATTGCTCGAACAACCGACGATCATTGCGAACCACAATGTAGCCGTTACGCAGAACGACAGACGAGGCAAAGTTTTCACATTGCACCTCCAAGACTCGGAATCCAAAAATGCTATTGAGGACTAAAAGGATACCGTACAACCGAGGGCTCAAACATCAGGCAAACAGTCTACCCGTACCAAGTAGATATCGGAGCCACTAGAAGCTGTGTGGCGTATCCGCTTGCGACGAGGTCTTTCTGAACGAACTAGAGCGGGATACAAACTCAAGTGAATAAAGGCCTTCCGTCGTCGAAGCCACATAGACGCTTTCACGCGACTGTGCGACGGAAATCGCCGGGAAGAAACCGTCGGCAACCGAATTCTGCGGGCGATTCCAGGTCGCGCCCTGATCCGTTGAGACATAAAGCCCACCGTCGCGCATGGATGCAATCCAAACATCACCGGCTACCGCGACGCTCTGTGGCGGGGACGCTGGCAAGCCGTGCGCTGCGAGTGTCCATGTGCTCCCGGCATCACGCGAGATATAAAGACCTCGCTCCGACGACGCTAGAAGGACATTCCCGCCGCCCGATTCCAAATCCAAGAGTCCGCCGGACTGAATCGGCAGGTCCTTCCAAGCCCACTTCGCCCCCGAATCGGTCGAGTAAAGCATTCCGCCGGAGGACGCAACCCACAGAACACGTCCGTCGGGCGAAGCCACGACCGATGCGGCAGGCAAATTGGCACGAGTCAGCCGCACCGCGCTCCACATTTCTCCGCGGTCGGCCGAAACAAACAAGCCCTGAGCCGTTGCGGCAAACCATCGAACGGGACCGAAAGCAAACCCATTCACAACAGCCCGAAACGGCGAAGCAACCTCACCGGAGTGCAACCGGCCAAACCCACTCCAGATGCCGAAACTGGGCGCGTAAATCTTCAATCCGCCCTTTTTCAGGGCGGCAATCCATCCGCGTGGAGTGGCAAAGGCGGCGCGAACTTCGGAGGGGTCCAGCTTGCCTTCGAGGGGAAACCATGTGCGGCCGTTGTCATTCGTTTCGAGCAACGTCTCAGGGGCATTCGCAAGAACGGCCAGCAGGTGACCCGGATGCTGCGAGTCCATCGCGAACGAGACAATTTGCCGATGATCAAAGCCTTGATTCGAAACGCGAAAGAACTTTCCTCCGTCATCGCTGACCATTACGCCCGTCTGATCGGTGCCGATGATTACGCGGTCTGTGCGCGGATCGATTGCCATCGAGTTGATGACCCAGTTTGCGGGCGTCATGAGCGCCCAATTTGAGCCGCCGTCGGAAGTTTTCCAAAGCCCTTCGGTCGTTCCTGCGTACACAACCTCCGGATGCGCCGGATCCTGCAAAACGATATGAGTGCGGCGCGCGGAAAATGGAATGCCCTGAATTTTCATCCACAGCGCTCCGCCATTATCGCTCCGATAAATTCCGGAACACGCGCTGGCGAAAACTCGCTCGGGATGCTGCCTGTCGACAACGACGCTGAACACATCCGAGTCGTCGATCATTCCTGAGTGAATCGAAGCCCAGTGCGCGCCCGCATCCACGGTTTTCCATGGGAGGTGAAACGTGCCTGCGTAAATAATTTTCGTGTCTGTGGGATCGATGGCAATGGAATCGACATTCTGAAGCTCCGCATCATTCGCCGGTGAAATGCGCCGCCACGTTACGCCTGAGTCAGAGGAAAGAAACACACCATCGAGCGCTCCTGCGACTAACTCATGCGGATCGGAAGGCGCTTGGGCTAACGCGCGAACCGCGTGACCTTCAAGTCCTGCGCTGGCCCAGTGAACACCCCCGTCACTGCTGCGAAAAACTCCGCCGCCCTCGCCGTGCGACTCGCGGGTCCAAGTGCTCGCATAGAGCTGCTTTGAATCGCGGGCGTCGACGACGATAGAACTGACCACCGCTGTCTGCGAATCTCCTGCGCGCCCAAGAAGCTGCCAGTGATCGCCAGCATCGTGGGAGCCAAAGATGTGGCCATCCGCACAGCCAAGATAGAGAGTCTGTGGATCGTGCGAGTCCATCGCGAGAGCGAAAACGTCGCCGCCGTCCGGTCCCAGGGCGCGCCACGTCTGCGCGGTGGCGCCAACAGAAAGCAGAAGAGCAGCCAGCACGATAATCCCGCTCGCGACACATCGCACAACGAATTTGTTTGAATGATTCGCTACGACGGCCATGGGCTTTGCAGCGTTCCGGGCGCGCTGAATGCTTTGGCCTTTGGTCGGGCTATGCGTCGCAAGAGAGGCCTCAGTACGACGCGCCATCGGGAACCAGGACGATGTCCATCCGGCGGTTTTCTTTTCCAGCTTTCGCTGCGCCCGTTCCCGTGCGGGTTATTATGCGCGAAGCGTCGACACCTTTCTTACCCGACAGAAACAGTTTCGCGTTTCCCCCTCGGTCCTTTGCCAGCTTATCAGCCAGGCGCTGGGCGCGGCCCGGGCGTGGCGTTGCATAACCGATGACGACAATCTTCGCCTTCGGATCGGTTTGCAGGCGCACGGCAACGTCGTCGAGGATGCGCTTGCAAACGTTGTCAATGCGCGCGCTCCGGAATTTGAAATAGCACTGATTAATCTTCGACGCTTGTGGAGGCGGCGGAGGCACTTGGACAGTAACTGTCGCGGCGCAACTCGCGGCGCCGCCTCTGCCATTCTGCACCCGGCCGTTTACGGTGTAACTCCCGGCGGAAAGGCCCGTCGTGTCGAGCTGCACCGAAGCTCCCGTTCCGGAGATTTGCCCTCCGTTTGCTTGCCATTGGTACGTCAGCTGCGTGCCGGACTGGTCGTTTGTGGTAGCGGTCACGTTGACTTTCTCGCCGGCAGAAACCGTTGAACGATCCACGGCGCAAGACATCGTCTGAGGTGGTGCGGGCTTGGGTTGTACCGTTACTTGCGCCGATGCGGTATCAGTGCCGCCGCGCGGATCTTCGGCGGTAGCGCTGATCGTGTACGGCCCCGGCGCCAGACCTATCGGATCCCAGCGCACGACCGGTCCGGTTCCGGTGATGGTTCCGCCCGTGGAAGTCCAACTGTAAGTGAGCGGCAGATTCGCTGAATCTGTCGCGCGTGCAGTGGCCGTCACGGTCTGACCAGACCCTTCCACCACCGAGTTTGGATCAACCGTCAAATCGATAGTGACCGTCGGAAGTACGGCGATTTTCTCAGGCCAGTAGCCCGCTCCAAGCTTTATTACGAAGCCGTTGCGGTCCACGACATCACTAAGATTAAGCATGTACCGATAGCCCATATCCAAGGCCACATCGTGCATGAGATATAGGCGGACGCCCCACACCGTATCTACAGGATCGCGCGCGCCAAACGATGTGTTCGGCGTATGGCTTCCAACAAACACGGTTCCCGTGTATTCACTCATGATTTGCACGCGGCTTTGGGGAAAAGCCAGGAATCCTGCGCCGACGTTAATTTGATCAGCCCGAACGAGAGCAGGAGAATTATTGAATTCATCCGCCGGATTGCGCGTGATGCGATAACCGGCGTCACCCGTTAGCTCCACGTAGTCGCCAAGAATCCTTTTGCTGACGTTCGCGCCAAATTGAAAATCAGTCGCGCCGCTCTGCGATTGATTGTTCAACAGACTGTTGATTGATCTCACGGTCGGTATGAAAACATCACCTCGCAGCGCCACGCTTGCTCTGTCGCCGCGCCGCTCGGAGAGAATGCCATATTCGGCACCCAGATCAATTGCGCCGATGCCGCCGTTATTCGTAAACGCGAAAGGGTAGTCTTCCACGTAAGCGGGAGCGCCGCCCGGCACAATCGTGTTGTAGATCGTATTCCCAAACTGACCGCCGGTGCCGGAGTCGAGGCTGAGTTCCGCTGGGTTGTCGACGTGAACATGATTGTGCACGTCGAACTGCATGAATGCCGTCAGCTTGTCGGTAATGCCATAGCCGAAAGTCCAACCGAGCTGCAAAACCGTGATGCTTCCTGGATTGCGCGAAAACTTGTTGGCTCCGATCTCAAAAGTCGCGCCGTGCTTTGGCAGCGTGTCGCCGGTGTCGATCGTGAATAACCCTAGGCCGCCTGAGAACGCTGCCATCGGAATCCAGTTGGGACTGCCTTCCACAGGAGCACTGTTGCGATCTCGCGAGTTTCCGGCAAGTGGCTGGCTCATCGAAGTGGAACTGCTCACAGCCGCAATTGTTGGCGGGGTAGTGGAAGCTGCCGGTTCAGGTACAGGTGTAGTGGAAGTTGCGGCCTTCGAGGACGCCTTTGTATCCTTCTTCGTGGTTCCCTTGTCGTGGGTCTTTTTGCCTGACGCCGGCCCTCTGTGCGCCTTAACAACGCGCGGCGCAAGCATCGCCGCGGCCGCTACGCAAACACAGAGCCATCGCTTCATTCGCGGTCCCCTATTTGGCTGGAAGAAATGCGGCTCGCCTGTGCCGCCCGTACGTTGATCGTATTGAATTCGAACGCCGTTCCCGCATCCCCCGCGGGAAAAACACGCAAGACCTGCCAAACAAAGAGAGTTGCCCTAAACCCGGGCCGATTATAATCCAGCGATTCACCGTCAAAGGCGAATTTTTAACTGTATATCGGCGAGGCACTATCAAATTTAAGAACGCCTCGTGGCATCAAACGCAAGCGCTTGGCTTTCTGCGGCTTGACTGGTAGATTGAAAGAAATGTCCAGTCAAGCGACATTCTCACACCGCGTCCTCATCGTGGAGGACGAGGAAAACGCCCGCAAGGGCTACGAAGCGCTCCTGCGCAAATGGGGTTGCGACGTCTTGGGTGTAGGCACGGGCGAGGACGGGATTACACGATTCCCTGATTTTCAGCCTGCCGTGGTTCTCGCCGACGTGGAACTACCCGGAATCAACGGACTCGATTTACTTCGCCAGCTCCACGAAAGCGCGCCGGACACGCCGGTAATCATCATCACCGGCCGGGGCAGCGACGAGCGCGCTGTGCAGGCTATTGAAGCCGGAGCCTTCTGGTACATCGAAAAACCGCTCAAGCCTCCTGTTTTGCGCTCACTTCTCGACCGCGCGATGGGCAAAATTCGCGACCGCAGGGAAGTCGCCGCGCTGACTCGCCAACTCCGCGACTCCGGGCGTTTGGGCGAAATGGTGGGCACGTCAAAAACCATGCAGGATGTCATGCGGCAGATTGAAACCGCAGCTCCCTCCACGGCTTCGGTCTTGATCACCGGCGAAACCGGAACCGGCAAGGAAATCGCCGCCCGAACGATTCACCAGCTCTCGCCGCGCGCAAATCAGCCTTTCGTGGCCATCAATTGCGCGGCAATTCCCGAGTCGCTCATGGAAAGTGAAATCTTCGGCCATGAAAAGGGCTCATTCACCGGAGCGGCGGAGCGGCGCCTCGGCTGTTTCGAACTCGCCGACGGCGGCACACTTTTGCTGGACGAAATCGGCGAAATGCCCGCGCCGACCCAATCCAAGCTTTTGCGCGTTCTCGAAGACCACAAGATACGGCGCATCGGAAGCAAAGTGGAAACGCCCATTGATGTCCGCGTCCTCGCTGCGACGAACAAAGACCCGCAGCAAGCCGTAGCGTCGGGACATCTGCGGCAGGACCTCTATTTTCGCTTGAACGTTTTTCAAATTCATCTTCCGCCCCTTCGCGAACACAAGGACGATCTGCCCTCTCTGGTCGAGCAATTACTGCGCGAAATGAATCAAAAGCACGGCCGCCAGGTTCTCGGAGTGAATTCCGAAGTGATGGACCTTTTCAAAGCTTATACGTGGCCGGGAAACGTGCGTGAGCTTCGCAATGTCCTCGAGCGCGCTGCCATCGCCTGCGATCACGGTTCCATCGGACGCCAGCACCTGCCGGAAGGCTTCTCTCGCGGTCCCATGGCGCAGACAGACGAACTTTCCGGCCTTCGTTTCCCTCCCGGCACTACTGTCGAGGCCGCCGAACGGGAACTGATTCTCCAAACTCTCAACGCCACCAACCAAAACAAAACTCGCGCCGCCGAACTCCTCGGCATCAGTCTCAAAACGCTGCACAATAAGTTGAAAGAGTACGAGGCTTCGCGAAAAAATGTCGTTGAGTCTGAAAAATAAGTTCACTCTGGCGACCGCCTCGCTGGTTCTGTTGGTCGTGGCCGTCATCTCCGGCCTGTACGTCGCGCAACTCACCCGCCAGGTCATGAACCAAGCCAACGAGCGGTCGCAATTCGTACTTCAACAAGTCTTCGTGGCCGCTCAGGAGGCTCTGCGCGACGCTGCAGACCGCGGCGCGGCGCCCGCGTCGTCCAGCCCCGGTGACATTCATGACTATGTCCAACAAACTCTGGATACGAGCCCGGGCCTCGCCGCGCTCATTGAATCGGATATGAGCTTTTCCAAGTCGCTCTACGAAATTACGATTGCCGATAACAGTGGCGTCGCTCTCATGTCCAGCGATCCGTCGCTGCCCGGCAAAAACATGGGCCCTCGCGCCAACCTTTCCGACCTCGTTCACGCCCCATTCGCGCAGCAAATCCAGATTCTGAATGGCCCTCCGCGCGTCTACGAAGTGACTCAGCCGTTCAACATCAGCGAACAGCCGTTTGGACAAATTCACGTCGCCCTTTCGTCCGCGCTTCTTCGCGACGAAATCTGGCCCATCCTGCGTGGCGCCGCATGGGTCGGCCTCGCGGCAGTGATTATTTCCACTCTGTTCACGGCATTTGTAAGCCAGATCGCTCTTGCGCCATTGACGAGAATCTCCGCGCAGTTGGATCGCATCTCCGCTGGAGAATTTGATCTCGAGCCCGTGACCAAGGCCGGCGAACTTGGTCAGGTATCCAACAAAATCAGCCGCATCGGACAGCAATTGCGCGACGTCCGCGAAATCTTCAGCACTCTGCGCGAAAACATGAATCAAATTATGTCGGGACTCGAGGATGGGCTTCTTCTTTTTAACGTCGAAGGACGCGCCGTTCTCGTGAGTCCCTCCGCCGAAAAGTTCCTGGACGTCGGCTCCGAAAATCTCCTCGGGCGCAAAATCGAAGAAATCTTTCCAGTGGACCATCCTCTTGCCCAGGCATTGCATATTGAACGCGCAAACGCGCTGACGACTGACGTCGAACAGGTCGAGGTCGAAATTCCCGGAGACCGCGGAACGCGCCGTGTGGGAGCCAGCATGCAGGCGATTCAGGAAAACGGGACGCGTATGGGCATGCTCGTCACTCTGCGCGACCTAGAATCCATGGAACGCATTGGCTCCCAGTTGCGCGTCTCCGAACGATTGGCGGCGCTTGGCCGTGTCACCGCTGGCGTCGCCCATGAGGTGAAAAATCCCCTGAATTCAATGCGCGTTTGGCTCGAAGTCTTGAAGGGCAATCTTCCTCCGGACACGGAAACGCAGCAGGCTGCGAAAATGCTGGACTCAGAGATTGACCGGCTCGACCGCGTCGTGAAAACGTTCCTCGAATTCAGCCGCCCCGTCGAACTTGAAACCGAGGAAGTGGACCTGCCGAAGCTGCTCGAAGGCGTTCTCGCTTCGGCCAAACCGTCCATTGATCGCGCTCGCGTCGAATTGCAAACGGAAATTCCTGCTTCGTTTCCCCCCATCGAACTCGATCAGCGCTTGATCGAACAGGCGGTGCTCAATTTGGTTCTGAACGCGTGCCAATCGATGAGTCCCGGCGGCCGTCTTTTTGTTAGCCTCCGCCGGCTGGCCGACACTGCGGAAATTCGCGTCGGCGACACGGGTCCGGGGATCTCGCCCGAAAATCGCGCCAAGATTTTTCAGCTTTTCTTTACGACTCGCAAGGGCGGCACGGGCCTGGGACTCGCAAACACATTTCGGTTTGTACAGTTGCACAATGGTTCGATAGAATTTGATACGGAGGTTAATCGCGGAACAACTTTCCGGATTGAGCTGCCGTTGGTTCGGGTGACCCCTGTTCCGGCATCCTACCGGGACTACGGAGAACCGTTCGCGAAGCGGGCATAATCAAACAAGGAATTCGAACATTCATTTCATGGCGAGTCCAGACTCAACCCGTCCTCGAATCTGGCCCATGCGACGAATGCCGAAGCTGGCATTATCTGCTTTCGGCGTCTGCGTCGTGGCCGCGTCTCTATCCCTCTTTTGTTCAGGATGTGCCGGAAGGAGGGCTCATGCCGCTGTGCCTGTGACAGTTCCGTCAAAGCCGCCTGCTCCTATTCCGACTCAAGACAACACAAAATCGCCTGCTTCGATTCCCGCCCCGACAACTCCAGCGCCGGCGAATCCGGTTTCAAGCACATCTCCCCCGCCTTTAAATCCCGCACCTGATAAACCCAAGCGGCCCGTCTCGACGCCGCCGACCTCCGAGCCTGAGCGTCCTGCCGCGCCGCAGATATCGCCTCAGATTTCTGCTTCGGATCAATCGCAACTTCAACAGCAAGCCAACCAGTTCCTGGCTACAACTCAGCAGAATCTACACCACGCTGACGGCCACGACCTCAACGCCACGCAAAAAGACATGGTCGATAAAATTCGCGGCTTCCTCGATCAGGCACAGCAGGCTATACAAACCGCGGACTGGGAGCGCGCCAAGAACCT
>DATFQU010000033.1:0-5194 GCA_035264005.1 Candidatus Acidiferrales bacterium | reverse complement strand
ATGGGCCTGCTCGCCGGCCGGAAGCGCTCGAAATCCGCCGGCGTCGTGGGTGAAGTGCTGAAGAAATACCACCCGCACGGCGATGTTCCCGTATACGACGCGCTCGTTCGTCTGGCTCAAACCTTCAACATGCGGTACCCGCTGGTAGATGGTCAGGGAAACTTCGGCTCGATTGACGGCGATCCGCCGGCGGCCATGCGTTATACCGAAGCGCAGCTTTCCCATATTGCCGCGGAGATGCTCGCGGACATCGAGAAGGAAACTGTCGATTTCGTTCCCAATTATGACGAGAGCACGCAAGAACCAGTGGTTTTGCCGACACGCATTCCAAACCTTCTCGTCAACGGCTCGAACGGCATCGCGGTCGGTATGGCGACGAACATCCCTCCGCACAATTTGAAGGAGATTCTCGAAGCGACGATATTGCTGATCGAAGAGCCGGATGCGACGCTGAAAAAAGTAATGAAAATTGTTCCCGGCCCGGACTTCCCGACAGCGGGATACATTTACGGACGCGAAGGCATCGAGCAAGCGTACAAAACGGGCCGCGGAACATTCCAAGTGCGCGCGAAAGCTGCCATTGAGCAGGCGGGCAAGGACCGCGAGAACATCGTCATCACCGAGCTTCCGTATCAGGTCAACAAATCGCGGCTGATTGCCCACATCGCAGAGCTGGTTCAGAACAAAAAAATTCAGGGCATCGGCGACATTCGAGACGAGTCCGATCGCAAAGGCATGCGCATCGTCATCGAAGTGAAACGGGACGAAGAGCCGCAGATCATCCTGAATCACCTCTACAAGCACACGCAGATGCACGAATCGTTCGGCATGATTCTGCTGGCGATTGTTGCCGGGCAGCCGCGCGAGCTCGGCTTGATCGAAATGATCAAGCTTTTCATCGAGCATCGTGTGGACGTGGTGCGCCGGCGCACGCAGCACGATTTGCGAAAAGCGGAAGAGCGCGAGCATATTCTGCTCGGCTTCAAAAAAGCACTCGATATTCTTGATGACATCATCAAGTTGATTCGCCGGTCGAAAACCCCCAAGGAAGCCAAAGAAGGGATGATCGAGCGCTGGAAATTCACGGACATCCAAGCGCAAGCGATTTTGGATTTGCAGTTGCATCGTTTGACGCAGATGGAGCGCGACAAAATTCTGGAGGAGCTGAAGCAGATCCAGGTGCGCATCGCGGAACTGAAGGAAATTCTCGCGAGCGACAAGAAGCTGCGAGGCGTGATCGTCACGGAGCTGAAGGAAATTGACAAGAGCTACAGCGACGAGCGGCGGACGCAGATCGTGGATCGCGTCGAGGAAATCAAGCTCGAGGACTTGATCAAAGAAGAGGAGATGGCCATTACGGTGAGTCATGCCGGCTACGTGAAACGCACGCCGGTCGATGTCTACCGGCATCAGTCACGCGGAGGCAAGGGACGCATCGGCGCGCGCACGCGAGAAGAGGATTTCGTCGAGCATTTGTTCGTCGCGTCCACGCACACGTACATTTTGCTTTTCACATCGAAAGGCCGCGTCTACTGGCTCAAAGTGTATGAAATTCCCGAAGCGGCTGCTGCGACTCGCGGCAGAGCAATCAACAATCTCGTTCATTTCCAGGAAAACGAGAAACTCACCGCTGTTGTCGCCGCGCGGAATCTCGAAGAGGAAGGCCGTTACGTTTTTCTTGCCACCAAGCAGGGTACGGTGAAGAAAACTGCCCTGGCGGAGTTTTCCAACCCGCGTCCCAGCGGAATTATTGCCATCAATCTTGAGTCGAACGATGAGCTAATCGGCGCGAAGCTCACCGATGGAAAACAGATGATTTTCCTGGCGAGCCGTGAAGGCCAAGCGATTCTCTTCCGCGAAACGGAAGTGCGCGCCATGGGCCGTCAGGCGGGTGGCGTTTACGGCATGGACCTTGGGAAAGAGGACTACGTTGTATCGATGGATGCCGTGCAGCCAGATTTCGAAATCATCAAGAAGGAGTTCAAGAAAGAGACAGAGAATCTCGATGAATTGGAAAGCGATCAGATTCGCGAATCGCTTACCTCGCTGATGCTTACCGTCGCGGAAAAGGGTTACGGCAAGCGGACGCCGCTTGCGGAATACCGTGTGACGTCGCGCGGCGGCAAAGGCGTGATCAATTTGAAAAGCACGGATCGCAACGGCGCCGTGGTTGCCGCTTTGCAAGTGAAAGAAGATTCCGACGTGATGATCATCACAGGACAAGGAAAAGTCATCCGCGTGCACTCCGCGGAAATACGCGAAGCGGGGCGTTCCACGCAAGGCGTTCGCTTGCTGCGTCTCGATGAAGGCGACCGCATAGCGGCAGCGGCCTCAATCCTCGAAGAGGCAGAGGCTGCCGAAACGCCCGCGTCCTAACGCAGTCTTTGACTGAGTTCGCGCAATGACAACGGCTGTCAGTGTTATAGCGATAGCGTGCTTCCTCCTCGCAATCGTTGGCTCCGCCGCACTCATACTCTGGCTCAGGGATCGCCGATGGGAGCGCAAAGGGCTCTCTTTATCCAAAAGGCAGAAGCATGATGGGAGATTGCATCGTGGCGTTCAGTTTTATTCCACAATCGTTCATGTTGCCGCGGCTGGATCTTTTCTGGAGGCGGCTTTTCGCGCGCATAACACGGTCAGCTTTATTAGCTATCTCGCTGCGAGCTTGTTCTTTTTCTGGGCGGCTTTGGCCTCAATTCGACCAAAGAAGGTGCGGCAGAACGATTCAAATGCCACTCTCTCGGAGGCGTTCAAAGAGGGCACAAGGCCACCCGGAGCGCCGCCACCGATTGGCTAGCTTACTGCGTGGGAGGGGCGAGATAGTAGCCCGGGCGGGCTCGAACACGCAGACCGGGTTCTAAGACGCGCACCTCGATGTTATGGTACCCGTAGGCTTGATTCGCAGAAGGACGATACGCGAGCAGGTAGTTTCCGTGGATATCGTTGCCGATCGCGTTCATGTCGTTCTCGAGGGTCCGATCTTTCATAGCGCCCTTATGTAATCCACCGGTGCCCTGGCTTGCGATTTCCAGCGAATTGCGGCCGACGGCGTTTGCTCCGTGTTCGACCAGCCAAGCGACAAGCGGCAAAAGCGGAACGCTCTGGTTACCCATCTCTTCATCCATAACTTGCGGGGTCTGCGCTGTGCCGGGCGGCGGATTCATCGGATAGGTCCCCGGAGGACTCGCTTCGACGTTTGGTTTTTGTTGCGGCGGCTGGCGGAACTCTGCTGCAGTGGTGCTCAGCCCGATGGAATAGATGGTTGTGTTGTCCAACTGGGCGCGGCGCAGCACTTGCCCCAGCTTCATTTCGCTGCCTTTGTCATTCTTTTCGCCGACCACAATAATGATTCGGCGGCGTTCGGGGGGCTGCGCCTCGAGCAAAACCTCGGCGCGGTCCATCGCGTCGTAGAGCCGCGCGCCGTCGAGGCCCGGCTTGACGTGATTGATCGCGTCCAGAACGCGGTCGGAATCGGTAGTCATGGGTCGCAGCAAGTCCACTTCATCGTTGTAACCGATCACCGCCGCTTCGCCATTTCCCGCCATCACCATTTGCGTGAAGATGATTCCGGTCTTGGCCACTTCGGGAAGCAAGGGAGCTACACGCGAACTGGTTTCGAGGACCAGCACGATTGAAAGTGGATCGCCTCCTTGATCGAAGCGGATGATTTCCTGAGGCTTTTGGTCGTCGAGAATTTCAAAATCCTTTTTTGCAAGATCCAGCACGGGCTGTCCGGATTTCGTTGCGACCGCAACTGGCAGCGTGACCACATTGACTCGAATGTTGATCACCGGCGGCTTCTGATTTTGCTGCTGGGCTTGCACGCCTGGTTTCAATTGCAGGGGACCGGGCGGCTGGCTTTGGCCGAACAATGGCAATGCGAACGCCAAACCTACCAGAAGCGCCAGCGGACGGACACGGTCGGCAGTGCGTTTCATATCTTTACTCTATCTGATTCCGCAGGCGCGGTCGACGTTGCACAGTTCTTTCTGGCTGTATTGTCAATTTTATCGAACCAACTGGCTAAATTCCCTAAAACTGCGGGATTGAACCGCACTAGAATGATTGAGTCAAATTGCGCACACCCAGGGAGAATGAATGACACTACGCAGCCACAGGCCATCGCCCAAACTCATGTACCGCGACCCGGAATTCATCGAAAGCCCAGCCGCCCGCCCGATGCGTATCATGGCCGAGTATTTTGATCCGCTGACGCGATTGCGGCGCGAGCATATCGGCGACACGATTGTGATGTTCGGCTCGGCACGCATCCTTCCGAAGGATCGCGCCATCGCGAAGCTTCATCGTCTGCAGAGCAACAAACGCGCGCGGAAAGATCCCATGCACCGCGCGGATGTTCGCACCGCGAAGGCGAATCTGGAGATGTCGCGGTACTACGAAGAAGCCCGCGAGCTTGCGAAGCGGATCACCGAGTGGTCGCTGACACTTGGAGAATACCCGCGCCGCTTTGTCATTTGCTCGGGGGGCGGTCCGGGAATCATGGAGGCGGCCAATCGCGGGGCGTCCGAGGCAGGCGGCTCGAGCATCGGGCTGAGCATTCAGCTCCCGCACGAACAAGAATCGAACCGTTATATTTCGAAAGAACTGAATCTTTTCTTCCACTATTTTTTCATGCGCAAGCTGTGGTTTGCGCAATTAGCGAAAGCTTTGATCGTTTTTCCCGGCGGCTTTGGCACCATGGATGAGCTGTGGGAGATGCTGACTCTGCTGCAGACGGGAAAGCTTCCGTCGCATCACCTGATTTTGATTTATGGACGCAAGTATTGGGACAAAGTTCTGAACTGGCGCGCTATGGTGAATGCTGGGACGATCAGCGAACGCGAATTCAAGCTGTTGCAATTCGCCGATACGGTTGACGAAGCATTTGAGCGCATTCGTCAGGGATTGGAAAAGTATCACCTGGTTCTGGATACCGATTGGGAGGGATAAAACTTGGCGCGGCTGAACGCAATTCTTCCAGCCGCGCTGTTCAGAATGGTCAGTTTGTGGTTCCGAGCAGTTCCGTCGCGAAGAATGCCTTGAAACGCCGCTTTTCGTCCTGATCGTGCACCATCACCACGGGAACAATTCGAAGCGTGCGCTTGCATCCGCGGCAAGCGGACATCTCACCGTGCAGGTCCTGCACAAAGCCATCGGTGAAGTGATACTCACCGTGTGGCCGGCGTGCCGGCTT
>DATFQU010000032.1:0-5535 GCA_035264005.1 Candidatus Acidiferrales bacterium | reverse complement strand
CCTCATGCTCCGTGACGATATCGTTGATGCCGTCGCCAAAGGCAAATTCCACATCTTTCCCGTCGCCACCATCGACCAGGGAATCGAAATCCTCACGGGAGTGAAGGCTGGCTGCCGCGATGGCTCCGGCAAATTCGAACTCGGGAGCATCTTCGCCCGCGCGGACGACCGCCTTCGCCTCATGGCCCGCACACTTTCCGACTACGAGTAGGAAGCGAAATGGCTTCCTGGACTCAGGAACTCAAACTGATAAAGGTCCTGTTCTCTCTTGTTCCGATCCAAGCCAGCCTCGCAGTGATTGTTCTTTGCGCTCCGGTCGTTCTCGCCATGTTGTTCCGGTACGTTGCGCTGCGCGCGCCGGCGAAAGGCCATCAGATTTGGGCCGATTACCGGCAGAACTCGCGCCTGATTTTCTTAACGACCATCGGCGGTTGGTGGGTGCTCTGGGATTTAAGTCAGCCATTCGTGCTCTCTGATCGCATTTACTCGCTTTGGCCGGCGTTCTCCGATCCAGCGATTCGCGAGGTGGTTTTCTGTCTGTTTCCGCTCACAACATTTGCAATCGCCCAAACAATCGCATACGCCACGGACAAATCGATCGGGGAATTGCACTGGTCGCAAATCGCAATTCTCCGTCAAGCATTCTGGAGTCTCATAAGATATGTTGTTCCGCTACTGTTGGTTTCTGCTTCCTTTGAAGCTATTTTTGACGGCGAGGTTCTCGGTATGGTTTGGCTCGTCTGTGCGCTCGTGGTTTTCATCATCGGACGAATTTTTCACGACAAAGCCTTGGGCATAAACGTGCGCCTTCTTAAATTCCGGCGAAGTGCGTAATCGAGCCATGGTGATGGCAGAGAAAATGAATGTGGATTTGCGCAGCGTCTATGTCGTGCCACAAGGCAAAGGGCACCTGCTCAATGCCTTCGCCGGATTCGGTAGCATCTCTCTGACCGATACGCTGTCACAGCGACTCAATCGTGCGGAAGTTGACTGCACTATTGCGCATGAGCTCGGTCATCTGAAACTTCGGCACGGGCCGAAAATACTCGGCCTTCTTTTCTTGGTTTTCGCATTCCCTTCTTTGCTGTTTTTCAAGTGGCCGACGCGGCTTCCTGCCTTGCGTCCGGCACTCGACTTGTTCGTGATGTTCGCCCCATTCTTGGTGTTCTGCTTCTTTTCTCGGCACTTCGAATATCAGGCGGATAGCGAATCAGCCGCCAGCGCTCGCAATCCGGAGATTGAAATTTCATCGCTCGCCAAGATCCATCGCGCTGCGGGAGTCAGGTTTCGGATGAACCGGCTGACGGAGATGTTCGTTACACATCCTTCGCTCGTTCATAGAGTTTCGGCGATCGCGCGTAGAAGTGGCATCTCGGATGAGCGCGTCTCCGAAATTCTGCAAGATGAACCGAGTGCAAGACAGCGCGCGAAAGTCCTCGACGCGGCAAGCTCCTAGGGCTCACACCAGCGGCTTCAGAGTCAGCGTAACGTCGAACGGCTTTCCGTTATGGAGGAAGCTCAGCTTGTGGGCAATGCCGCTCTGGCGCAACAGCTCACGAATCTCATCGAG
This sequence comes from Candidatus Acidiferrales bacterium, assembly GCA_035264005.1. Lineage (GTDB taxonomy): Bacteria > Acidobacteriota > Terriglobia > Acidiferrales > UBA7541 > DAHUXN01. Next base: position 3,965 of record DATFQU010000032.1, on the reverse strand, counting down.
ATTGTAATCGCTGGCAGGCCGGTCATCGATCTTCTGAATCATATCGCCTATCTCGATATGCGCAGCGGCGGCCGGCGATTTCCGAGCGACCTGCGCCACCTCGAATTTATCGAACGCCGGAGGAATCGCAATAATCGTCAACCCGCTCATGTCCGCGGTGAAAACATCCGGAAAAGTTTGGTTCGGCTCCAGAATCAGAAGGTGCGCCGGATAATTCAGAATCGCGCTGAAACGGCTGAGGACTTCGCCGCCTATCGCGCAAACGAATTCTGAAGGAACGATCCCGGGCCCTTTTGCGGATTTCACCGGAAATATCGCGATGGGATCGGCAAAACCAATCTTCCCGAATTGCAACTCCTGTACGCGGCCAAGAAATTCGCGCACGTCCGTGTCGGACGCCGCGTCGGCTCCTGGCAAAGGCAGCATCCTTTCCGACAACTCTGAAAAGGAGTGGCCCGCCGCAAAATGTGGAGAGAATGCCAACGGCTCTGTCTGCGCCGTAGCAATTGCCATCAAACCGATGAATTTTCCGCGATGCTTCACCGCAACCTTCCCCGCAATTGCGGGTATCCCGCCAGAAATCTGTAACGGCACCTGCAATCCTCGTCCGCCGTACTTAAAACCTTGCGGATCGTAGAATTGCACGGATGGCGCCTGGTAATCGATCTTTAGAACCAGTCGGCTCAGAACATCCTCGCCGAGCACTCCCTGAACCACATGCCCGATGCGCGCCGACAGATCGCCGAACGAATCGAGCGCCAGTGAAGGCAGTGAGATTTTCAGGCCTGGGAATTCCAATGTGACATTCGAAAATGACTTCGGCAGAGTACCTTCCGCCGACGGAGAGTAAAGCCCGACTGCCACAGCGCGAACGTCGTCGATTGCGGAATTCGCACGCGCTGTATCGAGCAAAAACCACGAAGGCTGTGAGCCATTTATACGAACAGGAACCAACGGCAGAGCGTCGGCAATTTGCGCCGGGACTTGCACAACATTCCCCTGGAACGCAAATTGGATTTGCAGTCCGTCTTGCGACGGCGCCGAGACAGCCGAACGGCGTGGGCTGGCGCTCCCTTGTTGCGAAGACCTTTTGCGAGCATAAACAAAAGAGGTAAATGCAAAGCAGAGAAGCGCGAGAAAAAACAAACGCTGATTAATTCTCGTTCCAATGATCGGCGTCATCAGAAAGTATCCATTTGCCTGTCGCGGACTCGGTGTGCAATGCGTATCTGATGGCGGATAAGTTCTATTGGTTTGCTGCGTTCGAGCTTGCAGGAGCGCCCGCCTTTGGGGTCGACAGGTAGCCGGAAATTGAATTCTTCTGCACTTCGTAAACTACAATTTCTTCGAGCGTGCGGCTGCCGCGTGTGTAGAACTGAATGGGCTCTTCAACCGTTTTGTCTTTTCGCTCGGCGCTTCGGTCATCGGCGAGGATATCGATCGTGAAGGTCTGCCGCTTAGTGTTGATTTTGCGAAGCATCAACTGAATCGGGCCAACATGCTGCGGAAGCTTCGCCTTGCCAAGCTTGAATTCATAAATATTGCGCTCGTTGAGCCGTTTCAGTTCTTCCACTTCTTCGTGGTTGCGGGCAATTAATCCGCTCTGCACGCCCAGGTCGCCGATGGCCGTGGTGAGCTTGCCCTTGGTGTCGTCCAGGTCTTTGCGCTCGGACGCTACATCGCCTTTGGTGCTATTTAATTCATCTGAAACCTGGCCATACTGCGTGGCTGTTTGCTGCTGTACCTGGCCGATTTGCTGGCGCAGCAAATCACTGGCGGCTTGCTGCTTTTTCTGGTCTTTGCGTACGGCTACAGCCATGCTTCGTGCGCTGGCAAGCTCGTCTTCGGTCAGGCCCAGCTTCTGTTCAGTGACCTGAAGCTCTGTCTTCATGTCAGCAATGGCCGCATTGGTTTTGTCCAGCTCGGCGGTGAGCGCGCCGGCGCGCCTGACGGCAGCATCGGAGGCCAGAGCCGCCTGCTTCTTCTGTTGCACAAGCGCGTAGACCAGGTATCCGCTCAAACCGAAAGCGATGAGAAAAGCGATAATCACCCATCGCGGCGTATACGCATAGGACTCATGTGACGGCTCAGATGTGCTCCGGGCTGTTTCCGGTGAATCAGTCATTGCATCTCCTTACAAAATCAGCGCTCGTGTCGCGATTATGGCGAAGGAACAACAGAAAGTCTACGAATGACGAACAGGCGTGTGCCGATGCGGCCAGCGCGCTTCGACCGTTGTAAACAGGCCACCCCGTGGAGTGAACTCTCCGCGCACAAGGCATCGCACCGGCTTTGTGGCCGCAACAATGTCGCGCAGCATCCGGTTCACTGCGTTTTCGTAGAAGATTCCGAGATTCCGATATGCGAGCAGGTACATTTTCAGCGCCTTCAGTTCGAGGCACACCTTGCGCGGCTCATATTGAATGACGATCAATCCGTAGTCCGGCAGCCCGGTCTTTGGACAGACTGAGGTGTACTCCGGAAAGCGAATGGTGATCTCGTACGCCGGGAAGTGATTCGGCCAAGTCTCCAGTGCGGGAAGTTTGGCGTGAATTCCAGCTCGCGAGTGGATTTCCGTGTAGTCCGCCATGAGTATCTCCGGCCCGGTATTTTACAACGGAGAAAGGCGGGTTGGCCGTGAACTAATCCGCTGGGGCCGATTTGGGTTCCGCATGTGGCGCGGTATGGCGCAGCTGCACTCCCTTCACAACCACGTAGAGAACCGGAATGAATAGCAGGTTGAGCGAAGTGGCGAAGATCATCCCGCCGAACACGGTTGAGCCGACCGATTTGCGGCCCGCGGCACCCGCTCCGGTCGCCAGCACGAGCGGTAGCACGCCCAGCAGGAAAGCAAACGAGGTCATCAGGATAGGCCGCAAGCGGATGCGCGCTGCTTCGATTGCCGCATCGTAGAGTTCCATTCCTTTTTCGCGAAGCTGTTCGGCAAATTCGACAATCAGAATGGCGTTCTTGCTCGACAAGCCAATCAGCATAACCAACCCGATCTGGCAATAGACGTCATTGATGTTTCCCCGCAACGCCTGAAACAGCAGCGCACCTAACATAGCCATGGGAACGGCCATGAGCACAATAAATGGCAGAGAAAAACTCTCGTATTGTGCGGCAAGGGTCAGGTAAACGACAAGCAAGCCCAAACCGAAGAGCGCTGCGGCTTTGCTGCCCGATTGGATTTCTTCGAGGGACAGGCCGGACCATTCGTACGACATCCCGCGCGGCAAAACCTTTGCCGCCAGGTTCTGCATTTCGTCAATCGCGTCGCCCGAACTGCGCCCTGCCGCCGCAGAGCCGTCGATCTCGGCCGACCGGAACAGATTGTAATGAGTGATCACCTGCGGGTTCGACGTTTCCGTGATGTGCACGAGATTATCGAGCGGAACCATGCTTCCCGAGCCGGAGCGCACATAGAACTGCTTGATATCGCTTGGATGCGACCGGAATTGCTCCTCGCCCTGCACGTACACCCGATAGGATCGGTTGTTGAAAGTGAAATTGTTGACAAAAACCGATCCCAGAAACACCTGCAGAGCGTCGGTCAGTTGACTCAGCGGAATGTTCAGACTCTTGACTGCGCTTCGGTCGATGTTGACGACGAACTGCGGATCGTTGGCGGTAAAGCTGGTGAACAATCCCGAAAGCTTCGGATCGCGGTTACCTGCCGTTGCCAGTGCTTGTGTCTCTTTCTGAAGATCCTGAAGCGAGGCCGTACCCAGATCCTCCACTTCCAATTGGAACCCGCCGAAATTTCCCAGACCTTGGACCGCGGGAGGATTAAAAGGAGCCACGATCGCGCCGGAAATAGCGAAGAATGGCCCGCGCAGTCGATTTACAAGCGCCGGGGCACTGTGGGCTTGACCTTGCCGCTGAGCGAATGGTTTCAGATTCACGAACACCATTGCATAGTTCGAAGCGGACCCGGTGAAACTGAAACCCGCGACCGAAAAAAT
>DATFQU010000031.1:0-5749 GCA_035264005.1 Candidatus Acidiferrales bacterium | reverse complement strand
CCCTGTGCCCCACTTCAAGTTCAGCGCAAAACTTTCACTGTTGTGTAGGAACAATATGCTGTTGTGTCTTTTTCCTATTGCGTGCTTCACCCGCGCAAGGTAGTCAGCGCGTGACGATGCAGCTCGAAACTCACTTGCGCTTCGACGCGCCTCGACACGATTCGTGCGCGCGGAGAAACCATTCCAGCGCTGTCGCCAAATCGCCGGAATTCCGCATCTCAAAAGTGATCCAGCCTCGTTCACCCTTACTGTGCAGCCCGATCAATGGATCCTGCCGCAATCGCTGAATCGTTTTTGCGCTGGCTCGATGCAGCTTGAACGCGACTGAGTTCGGCGTTTCGAATGACCGTGTTCTTGGCAGCGCGGCAAAGATGACTTCTTTGCGGTAAAACACAGTCATCCCGAACATGTTTCGCGATGTCACCCCGGGCCACTTTTTCAGTTCCTCGCCGAGCACACTGGCCCATTCCTTCATCTGCTCAGAACTCTTCCCCATTTTCGGCCTGTTCTTCACAGTCAGCTCCTGCCTGAGTTTTCGGTGCCCTCGCGCGAAACTCCGCACCTGAAAAACAAAATGCTTTCGTGCCTTTCCTCCTATTGCGCGACTCGCCCGCGCAAGGTAGTCAGCGCGCTGCGGGCGCCATGCTCAGGCACGCGCTGTGACGCTCTGCTCATCTGCCCGCTGCGTGACTTGCAATTCACTTCTCCTTTGTCAATTCGACGAAAATATCTTCGAGGCTTGCGCCGCTCACTTCGACGCGCAGCGCGCGGCCTTTTTTCGAGAGCTCGCTGACGATGTCGAGCACTTTCGCTTCTTCGACTTTTAGGGAAATCTCAACAGTGTTTCCATCGATGTGCGAACGCAATGGCTTCAACTCGGCAACGCTTTCCGCCATAGCGTCCGGCAATTCCGCGAAGGTCAGCGAAATCTCGTACACGCCCGCCGAAAGTAATTTCAGCGCGTTCAAATCGCCGCGCGCGACTTGCCTGCCGCGATTCATGATCAGAATGTCGTCGCACAATTCCTCCGCTTCGCTCAGAATCTGCGTGGTCAGAACAATCGTGCGCCCCTTCGCCGACTCCTCGCGCAAATATCCCATCACCGCGCGTTTCAAAATCGGGTCCATGCCGGTTGAAAATTCATCCAGAAAAATCACCGGTGTTTCGACCATGAACATTTTCGCGACTTGCACTCGGCGACGCGAGCCGCCGCTCAGGTCCTGCACTTTTTGCTCTGCGTAGGAAGCGATCTGGAATTTGGCCATCACAGAGTCCGCTCGTGTGCGCGCTGTTCGCGAATCGAGTCCATGAAACCGTGCGAATGTGAGCAAATTGTCACGCACGCTCAAAAATAATTCCGCGGCGGTTTCCTGCAGCACCATGGAAATGCGCTTGCGCACTTCGAGCGGCTTCGCAATCACGTCGAACCCCTCGATCCGCGCGCTGCCGTTTGTTGGACGCAGCAAAGTCGTCAGCACTTTCAGCAGCGTGGTTTTCCCCGCGCCGTTGGGGCCGAGCAATCCAAAAATTTCTCCGCGCGGGACGGAAAACGAAATTCCGTCCACCGCGCGCACCGGTTTTTGTCCGTGGCGTTCGTAGACTTTCGCCAGATTTTCAACTTCGAGAGCAAAGTTGCTCATATCAGATTCTCCGCTGATTTCGCACAATGCTTTTCGTGCTCGCACTCGCTGTGAACTTTTCTGTACCGCGGCGTTTTTCTTGCACGCCGGAAAAAGTGAGACGAAAAAATAATTCGCCAAAATTGAATTGAAAAATGATTCGGAAAAAATCCAGAACAGAACGCCGGCGCGCGAAGCGGACTGCGCTTCCGGCCGGGGACTTAAAGGAGAGGCTTGATGATTCTCATAGGGCGGCTGCCTTTCGTACTGCGTGCGAAAGTAATGTAGCGATGAAGAGGGGCAAAGTCAACGAGCAAATAAAAGGCGAAGCGCGAAAAGCACGCGGCGGCGAGTACTAGAACAGGCCATTTAAGCACATTGTCTTTTTTTCACAGGCAAAATCGGCGAAATTGGCCTGTTTTTGGGAGACATTCAAAAATAGCGATTTTGGCATTTTTCGCGGGTGTGGAATTTTGAAATTTGTGAATTCCTTAGGAAAAACGCAAATTTCGATCACATGGATGCACTCAGACTGGTGTGGCGGCGAGAGATGGCGACCAGGCCAATTTCGAAATTTCGGCCGGAAAATAGGTTATAGAACCAGGCCATTCCTATAGACATTCTTTACGGGCCAAGAGTGGCCCTTTTGAAGGCTATAGCGAGCGACAGCAAATGCGCACGACATCGCGGCGCATGATAGCATCGCGGCGGGAGCGAGGATGATGAAGCGCAGCGCGTTGTGTTTTGCATTCGCAGCGACCGCTTGGATGTGCGCAGGAAGCGCGCGGACGGCGGCGCAGGAGAATTCCGACGCTAAAAGTGTGGTGGCGGCGGTGCGGGCGTATCGCGCGGCGCATGAGGCGCAGATTGTGCGCGAGTTCGTGGACTTGCTGTCGATTCCCAACACGGCGTCGGACGCCGTGAACATCCAGAAGAATGCGGACCAGATCGAGCAGATGCTCAAGTCGCGCGGATTTGATGTGAAGGAGCTGCCGACGGCCGAGGGGCGCGGGCCCGTGGTGTTTGGCGAACTGGATTCGCCGGGCGCGCAACACACGATTCTGTTTTACGCACACTACGACGGGCAGCCGGTGGACGCGGAGAAATGGATTGGCACGAAGCCGTTCGTTCCGGCGCTGCGCACGGATTCGATTGACGCGGGCGGGAAGCTGATTCCCTTCCCGGACCGGCCGGCGAGTTACAAAGACAATTGGCGGATTTACGGGCGTTCGAGCGGAGACGACAAAGCTCCCATCATTGGGATTCTGGCGGCGATCGATGCGCTGAAGGCGAACAACATTCCGATGGCGGTGAATCTGAAGGTGATTTTCGAAGGCGAGGAGGAGGACAGTTCACCGCATTTGGAAGCCGCCGTCGACGCGCACAAAAATCTTTTCAAGGACGACTTGCTGATCACCGCCGACGGGCCGGTTGATCAGAGCGGGCGGCCACTGATTTTCTTCGGCAATCGCGGCGTGATTTCGGTACGCCTGACGGTGTTCGGGCCGCTGCATCCCCTGCACAGCGGGCATTACGGGAATTGGGCGCCGAATCCCGCGATGCGGCTGGCGCAACTGCTCGCGTCGATGAAGGACGCAGACGGGCGCGTGACGATTGCGGGATTTTACGATGACGTGATTCCGCTCGGGACGGCGGAAAGAAAAGCGATTGCTGAGGCTCCGAATAATGATGCGCGGCTGCTGCGCGCGTTTGGCTTGGCGGCGCCGGATGGCGGCGGGAAAAGTTTGCTGGAACTGCTGAACGAGCCTTCGTTGAATGTTGATGGCATCGAGAGCGGATGGACGGGCGCGCAGGCGAAAACAATTATTCCGGACGAAGCGACGGCGTCGCTGGACATGCGTTTGGTGAAAAACGCGGGGCCGGAGCAGGAGTTCGACCGGCTGGTGGCGCATATTCGCAAGCAGGGATATTACGTGATTGACCGCGAGCCGACGGTGGAGGAGCGGCTGAAGTATGCGCGTATCGCGGAGGTGACGCACGACCACGGGTATCCGTCGACTCGCACCGCGATGGATTTGCCGGTGTCGCAGGCGCTCATGCGCGCGGTGGACGAAGGCGCGGGCGAGCCGGCCGTGAAGTTGCCGCTGCTCGGCGGCAGCGTGCCGATGTACATCTTTGCGGACTTGGGTTTGCCGGTGATTGGCGTCCCGATTGCGAATTTCGACGACAATCAGCATAGTCCCAATGAGAATTTGCGCGTCGGCAATTTGTGGAAAGGCATGGAAATTTACGGTGAAATTTTGGCAGGGTTGGATTGGAAGTAAATAAGGAATAACATATTCTTCTGGTTGCTGCTTAGAACACGCGGCTGCCGTTCACTGCTGTGGTCTTAATCTAATAGACCTACAATTAACCTCTCCAGTTTATTGAATCCATAACTTCCTTAACGGGCTGAGTTCATGCTTACTCGAAAGCGCGTCCTCGTCGCACTAGCAATCGCGGTCGTGGTTGGCGGAATCTATCTTTGGTTCTTTGGTGTTCAGACGGGTTGTGCGTTGATTGCACGCTACAACTACCGCAAAGTGCCAGAAGCATCAATGGTCCCTGCGCCGTTGTCGGACTCATCTATTTCGAAGATGGCGCATCGTGAAGTGTCCTACTTCGGATACGAATTTGAGCTTCCCTGGGACGATGTTGACGACCAGAAGAGCAAAACGGTTGGACAAATTCGGGTTACGGCATTTCACTCGGGAAACGCACTCTGGTTCTCAGTGTTTCCGCCGAAGGATCTCCTAAATGAAGTGATGAAAACAGAAGCTCTAGACGTGGCACGTTTTCAGCAGCTCTATGGCGCACGAGCATCCGATTCTGACTACGATTTTCATCAAGCCATGCTCGAAGTGACGCCTTCGCAGATCATGCCGTTCGTTTCAAAGAGGAGGGCAGTCATCGACATGACGTTGCTTTTAGTCAAAACGATCTCGATGCCACCGGCGGACACTGGCATCTTTTCGATTCGGACGCCAGATTTTGAGGGATTCCAGTTCGAAGGCACGGATCGGAGGCCGAGAAAGCTTACCGTCGAACTTTACTCGAAGGATGGCGGCATCGATGTGATCTTTTTTCAAAAGATTGACGGCAGCGCACATGCGATCTCGCAGCCTGAAATCAATCGCGTCATTCAATCTATTCGGAAGATTTCCACAGTAATGTCAGACGAGAAAGCGCAGAAATAAGCCCGCCCGTCGTACAAACCATCAAAAAATCGTCAGGAAATTCCGGAGCAGCGAGAATCCTGCGGCGGTGAGGACCGACTCAGGGTGGAACTGGACGCCTTCGACGGGGAATTGGCGGTGGCGGAGGCCCATGATGACGCCGTCGGTTTCGGCGGAGATTTCCAGGCAGCGCGGGAGCGAGCGGCGTTCGACGATGAGCGAATGGTAGCGCGTGGCTTCGAAGTCCTGCGGGAGATCGCGAAAAACGGTTTTGCCGTCGTGGTGAATCTTGCTGGTTTTTCTGTGCATGATTTTTTTCGCGCGGACGATTTTGCCGCCGAACGCGTCGCCGATGGCTTGATGGCCGAGGCAAACGCCGAGGATGGGAATTTTCCCGGCGAACCGCTGGACGACGGGCACGCTCAGGCCGGCTTCGCGCGGCGTGCAGGGGCCGGGAGAAATAATGATGCGCTCGGGGCGCATGCGTGCGATTTCGTCGAGCGTGATTTCGTCGTTGCGGCGCACCGCGAGTTTTTGCCCCAGCTGGCCAAGGTACTGCGCCAGGTTGTAGGTGAACGAATCGTAGTTATCGAGCAACAGAATCATTTGCGCCCTCTAGTATGACATTCCATCAGCCGCGCTGCTTGCCGCTGTGGGCGATTTCGGCGGCGACCATGACAGCGCGCGCTTTGTTCAGCGTCTCCTGATACTCCTTCGCAGGAACGGAATCCGCCACCACACCACCGCCGGCCTGAATGTGAACTTTGCGATCTTTCGCGACAAGAGTGCGCAGGCCGATGCACGAATCGAGACTCCCTGAGAAATCGAGATACAGAATCGCTCCGGCATAGATGCCGCGGCGCGTGGGCTCGAGTTCGTCGATGATTTCCATGGCGCGAATTTTCGGCGCGCCGCTGAGGGTGCCCGCGGGAAAGCAGGCCATGAGCGCGTCGA
>DATFQU010000030.1:0-11130 GCA_035264005.1 Candidatus Acidiferrales bacterium | reverse complement strand
CCAACCGTTTGCTGCCACGCAGCTCGCCAGTAAGGCGCCGCGCCCTGAATATTGAAATTGAAGTTTGTTCCCGGATTTGGCAGTGGCTGCCCCAGATGCGAAGAACGATAAATTGTTGCTGCGCCGTACAGGTGGTCATTCCACATCGCGTAGCCGCCAAACCCCGCCACATCTTGAGCGAGCGGTCCATCGATAACCGCCGCTGCGGCCGGCGTCGGAGCCGATGGCGACACGATCCATGAAAACCCCCAGGCCGGCGTGTCGTTCCACAAATCCTCAACCGTGGGATTGTTGTTGACGTCCAATCCATACACGAGCGTCTTGCCTTTCACCAATCGGTTGTTCGCGTATCGAATGTCCGTGTTGTCCCAGCTGAAGTGATCCGCCTGCGCATCATACGTCGCCTGTACGAATCCGCCGATGTGGCTGCCATACGCTCCGGCCAAGAACAGTGACGCATCTTGCGGGACCGAATAATTCCAGTTCTGCGTTCCCGGCTGGGGTTTGTTAAGACCTGTATCCGAAACTTCGAACCACGCCGACAACGGAAGCGTCGACAGCAAACTCAGCCCGGCCTTCTGCTTTTCCGGCGGCGAGCTGATCATCTTGATTCCTGTCATGGTGTAGCCGTTCAGCTTGAAGGTGCGACCCAGCGGAGTCAATTCCGGCGGATTGGTGTGGCACGAACTGCACGCCAAGCCCGTCTGTCGCGCAAAACTCGGCACGGCTTGCGCTTGATGCGTCGGGAAGGCGAGCAGGAGCAATGTCACCGCGCAGCCAAACAGCGTCACGTATGCCCATTCAATCCTTTTTCGCGGAGTCGTCATGGCAGCCTCAATCTGTGAGATTTTCCGTTCCTCTCCCACCGCCATCACTTCAGGCTGAAATTGGCCGTCGCCGTCTGGCCCGCTTGCACCGTCACGCTCTGTTCCTGTGTACCCAGTGTTTCCTGCCATACCTTCAAGTGGTAAGTTCCGGCCGGAACGTCCGTGAGCGTAAACAGCCCGCCCTTCCCGCTTAGCACGTAATAGGGATTCTGTGCGACGACGACGTAGCTCTGCATCCACGGGTGCACATCGCAACGCACAATTGCGGTGTCCGGCCGGAACAGCGAAATCTCGATCGGATCTGTGCCGGCAGGTTGCACCTGGTTGAAGCTGCGGTTTGCTTTCGAAAAAATATGCACGTTGTGCGCTGCGTTGTCGCTGTTCGTAACCTTGAGCTGGCCAGGCTTCATCAGCACGACGTGCGGCATGAACATGCATCCCTTCTGGTCTATAGCCGGGGGCGCAAATGAATAGTCCTTGCCGTGCGTAACGTCTTCAATCCAAACCACGGCCTCAACGATCCCGCCTTGATCCACTTGGACCGGTTCAATTTCCTTCATGTTTCCGCAAGCACCCTGGTCCTGTGTCACCGTCACCTTCTTCGGGTGTACGGGCTTGCCCTCGTAGAGCACCTTCCCAGAAATGGTGCCGCCGGCGCTCTGCTGGACCATATATCCACCCTGCTGCGGCGCCGCGGAAGAGAGTGACGGCGCGAGGAAGGCAATAGCCGAAACAGCGACGACAGTTGTGATTGCTGCCAGGATTGCGAGGAACTTTTGCGAATCACGGAACATGGTTCGAACCTCCTCAGTCGTTGGTGTTCGAACCCTATGCTAGATGGAATACGTTATTTGTCGGTGATTCTGGTCACTGGTGTTGGTGACGGCGGTCACATTCGTGCGATTTGAACCGTAGAATGAGGGAAATGCGGCTTCTTCAATTTCCGGCGAGACTTTCCAGTCCTGCTTTATCACAAAGAATAAGTGTCGAGCCCTCGATTTGCAGCAGCTTTCTCTTCTTGAAATCCGTGAACGCACGGGTGACCGTTTCCCGGGACGCCCCGATCATCTGCGCGATCTCCTCGTGAGTCATGGTTAACCTCGCGCGAATCTCTCCTTTGCCATTCCCGCGACTAGCACACCAATCGAGGAGAAATCGAGCGAGTTTTTCGGCAGCAGAGTGCGAAAGACCGATAGACCGCATTTCCGCCACAGCCGCGTGATAGATTTCACCAAGTTGCTGTGCTACTCGTAGCGCGGCCTCTCCATTCTCTTGGAGAAAGTTCAGGAAATCGGTTCGCGAAATGAAGTTCGCCTGTGTAGGCTCGATTACGTCCGCTGTCAGTTCGTATGGTTTTCCGGTTACGCTAGCTGGCAGGCCGAGAATTTCCCCTGCGTCCGCAATTCTCACGATAAGCGTCTTTCCGTTAGTGGAAGAAGTAGAGAGTTTCACGCGGCCATTGCACAGGATAAAAACGCCGCGCGCCACTTGCCCTTCCACGAAGAGCGTGGCGCCCTTCGGGTAAGACGAAGCCGATGTGATTGTCGAGAGGCGCTGCAATCCAGCAGGCGAGAGATTGCAAAATACCCGGTCTCGCAACAGCGGGCAAGCTATGCAATTCTCGATGATTTCAAGTCCGTAAGGGGAACGCATACGGGCACCTGGCCACAGTGTACACCCCTTGCCTCGCGCTACGATCCTGAACCCGCTGGTGGGATTCTTCGCCACTTGCGGTGCGAGTGTGTTGCACGTTCAAGCGTTTGCAAGTGACCCGACTCACGCTATCGTCTAGTACCATGCCGCTCTCACCTCTCCGCGCATCTTTACTGTCGCGACGCAACCAGCGTACCCTATGCCCCATTCGTTTCGGGAATTCTCTGGCCCGGGAGGAAAACCATGCACGCTCGCGTGACGCAGTTCCACATCGTGCCCGAACATCTTTCGCAATTCATGTCCAACTTGCACGCAGCGGCGACCCACGCGCACCAGCAGCAAGGCTTTCACGGTCTTCTCGTATTGCGCGCGGGCGAACAGAGCACGTCGTCAATCGACGTACGCGTGATTTCACTCTGGAATTCCCTCGCAGATCTGCAGGCCGGTGAACAGAATTTTTATTTTTACCAGGCGCTCGCGAAAGTCATGGCCGCGTCGAAGGGTTTTCCGTTGATTGAAAGTCACGAAGTTCTTTTTGCCGATCTGGGCAGCGAAGCAAAGAAAACGCACAGTCACGACGCGTCCAGCGACGAGACTAACTTCTAAAATAGGCGCGCAAAAAGAATCGCTACGCGCAGTCAAATTCTTGACCTCGCAACGCACCGCCAGTAAGCTAAGTGTTTCCTGAAGCGCTGCGCGGAAGTTTGTGTCGCTGAAAGGTTTTCAGGGCGCAGCAATCGGATGAAAGAAAAATGAGCACCATCGAAATCACGCTGCCCGACGGAGCGAAGCGCGAAGTTGCGAGCGGCACCACGCCCGCGGAAATCGCGCGGCAAATTTCTCCGCGCCTCGAAAAAGAAGCACTCGTCGCTCGCGTCGACGGCCAGCTCTGGGACCTTTCGCGCCCGCTCGAAGCAAACACTTCGCTCGCGATTCTCACTCCGAAAGATCCGGAAGCGGTTCAAGTACTGCGGCACTCTGCGGCGCATCTGCTTGCCGCTGCGGTGATCGAGCTTTTTCCAAACGTGAAGCTCGGCATCGGGCCGCCGATCGACAACGGATTCTTCTACGAATTTCTGCGCGACGAGCCGTTTACTCCTGAAGACCTCGAGCGCATCGAGAAAAAAATGCGCGAGCTCGCGTCGCAAAACATTCCCAACGAACGAAAGCTTCTGCCGAAGCCTGAAGCGATAAAGCTCTATCGCGAATCGAAGCAAGAATTCAAATGCGAACTGGTGGAAGAAAAAGCCATCGAGCCGATGGTGTCCTTTTACACCACGGGAAAATTCATCGACTTCTGCCGCGGGCCGCATATTCCGTCGACCGGAAGAATTCGCGCATTCAAATTGATGAACGTCGCAGGCGCCTACTGGAAAGGCCAGGAAGGCAATCCGCAAATGCAGCGGATTTACGCGCTGTGCTTTTACACGCAGCAAGAGCTCGACGAATATCTGCACCAACTTGAAGAAGCGAAGCGCCGCGATCACAGAAAACTCGGAGCAGAACTCGATCTTTTCAGCATTCAGGAAGAAGCAGGCCCGGGATTAATTTTCTGGCATCCGAAGGGCGGCCTGGTCCGCACCATCGTTGAAGATTGGCTGCGCGCGGAGTTGCTGCGGCGCGGCTACGATCTGGTTTTCACTCCGCACGTGATGCGACTCGATCTTTGGAAAACCAGCGGGCATACCGGCTTTTACCGGGACAGCATGTTCAGTCCCATTGAAATCGAAAAAGCCGACTACCAGATCAAGCCGATGAATTGTCCCGGCCACATTTTGATTTACAAATCGCATTTGCACAGCTATCGCGACCTGCCGCTGCGCTACGCAGAACTCGGCACGGTCTACCGCTACGAGCGCTCCGGCGTGCTGCACGGATTGCTGCGCGTGCGCGGCTTTACACAGGATGACTCGCATATTTTTTGCCGTCCCGATCAGATCGAATTCGAAGTGCAGGGCTGTTTGGATTTTGCGTTCGCAGTGATGAAGACTTTTGGATTCGACCGCTACGAAGTGGAGCTTTCCGAATGGGACGCCGCGCATCCGGAAAATTATGCGGGCAAAGCGGAGGACTGGAACCGCGCCACCGCGGCGCTCTGCGACACGCTCAACCGCATGAACGTTCCATTCAAGCGAATTCAAGGCGAAGCGGCATTCTACGGCCCGAAAATTGACGTGAAGCTGATCGACGCGATTGGACGGCCGTGGCAACTCACAACCGTTCAGTTCGATTTCAATTTGCCCGCGCGGTTCGCTTTGGAATACGTGGGCGAAGACGGCGCTCGTCATCAGCCGCTGATGGTGCACCGCGCTCTGCTTGGATCCGTGGAGCGATTCTTCGGAATCCTGATCGAGCATTACGCGGGCGCATTCCCAACCTGGCTCGCTCCAGTGCAAGCGAGCATTTTGCCACTCAGCGAAAAGTTCTCGGAGTATGCGAAGTCCGTTGAAATGAAGCTGCGCGAAAATCATATCCGCGTGCATCTGGACGACCGCAACGAAAAGCTACAAGCGAAAATCCGCGACGCGCAACTGCAAAAAATTCCGTACATGCTGGTCGTGGGCGGCAAAGAAGCGGAATCCGGTTCGGTGTCCGTGCGTCATCGCTTGAAGGGCGACCTGGGTCCGCAGCCGCTCGAGCAATTCATCGCCGCGATTCGCCGCGAAATCGAATCGAAAAGTTCCAGCTAGTCGCGCCTGCTCAACCGATCCGACGTCTATGTCTTCCGACTTGCAACTTCGTCTCGCCACGCCCGCTGACGTTTCCGCGCTAACTCAACTGATCGAACTGTCGGTTCGCGGGCTGCAAGCGCAGGATTATTCTGTGTCACAGATTGAACTCGCACTGAAGCACGTCTATGGAGTGGACACGCAGCTCATCGCGGACGGCACCTACTTCGCCGTTGAGTCAACACGCGGCAAAGCTCCGCTACTCGTTGGCTGCGGCGGCTGGAGCAAGCGCAAGACTCTCTACGGCGGAGACGCTTGGAACGCGCGCGAAGACTCTTTGCTCGACCCTCGCCGCGACGCCGCAAAAATTCGCGCATTTTTTGTGCACCCCGATTGGGCGCGGCATGGAATTGGCACGATGATTCTCGATGCCTGCGAAGCCGCGGCTCGATCTGCTGGTTTCGCGCGTTGCGAAATGGGAGCAACGTTAACCGGCGTCCCTTTTTATCGTGCAAAGGGCTACGCAGAACTGGAGCATCTCGACGTTCCGCTACCCGGTGGCCCATCGCTCCCCATCATCCGCATGGCGAAAAGTTTATAACCACGTCTGCGAGCACTGACAACGCGGTGGGCTTGCGGGGCAATGTGGAACCCGTGCTATACTTCATAGCCCGTCGCGCTGACGGGCGTTTTTGTAGGGCAGGGCGACGGTAGCTCCGAGTGGAGGTGGGTTTATCGCCGAACGTAGTTTTGGTCCGCGGGTGAACGAACGCATCCGCGCGCGTGAAGTGCGCGTGATTGACGAGCAGGGAAACCAGCTAGGCGTCCTTACGTATTTTGACGCGATGAAAGCGGCGCGCGATGCGGGGCTCGACCTGATCGAAATTTCCCCGAATGCCAATCCTCCCGTATGTAAACTTGCCGACTACGGCAAGTTTCTCTACGAGCAGAATAAAAAGGCGCACGAGGCGCGCAAGCACCAAAAAGGCACACAGATCAAGGAAGTGAAATTCCGGCCGGCGACGGCGGAACACGATTATCAGGTGCGGAAGAATCAGATTATCGATTTTCTGGGCAAGGGCTACAAAGTGAAGGCGATGATTTTTCATCGCGGTCGCGAAATGGCGCATCAGGACGTTGGTCGCGCGAAGATGACGCGGCTTCTCAAAGAAATCGAGGAGCACGCGCTGGTGGAATTCGGGCCGAGGATGGAAGCGAACATTTTGCTGGCATTGCTGGCGCCGAAAAAAGGCGCCGTGCCGCGGCCAGCTCCGGCTGCTGCAGCGAATTAAACTTTAACGAGGAATACTGTGCCGAGAAAACCAAGGAAGAAGATCAAGCTGAAGACGCATCGCGGCGCGGCAAAGCGATTTAAGATTACGTCGACCGGAAAAGTGATGCGGCATCATTCGGGAAAGCGTCATCTGCTCGGGACGAAGAAGCCGAAGCGCATGCGGCGGCTGGGAAAGTCCATTGAAGTGACGCCGGGAGACGCGGCAAAAGTTCACCGCCAATTGCCGTACGGCTAGAGCTCTGCGATAATCGTCGTCGTTTTTCTTGAAATGATTTTGCGCCAGGCAGCGCTTCACGGGTGCCTGCCGGCCAAATCGCGCTGAAGGATGGGCGCGGAGGTAGTAACCAATTCCTACGAGACAAACCCGTTGCGCTGTGGCGCGTGTGCGCCGCGCGCGGCCCGTTTGTCTCCTGAAAAATTTGTGAGATTTGAAATCCGTCTTTGAAATTCACCAAGGAGCATTTCTATGCCACGAGTAAAACGCGGGACCAAGCGGCGCGCCAAGCGCAAAAAGATTTTAAAGCACACAAAGGGATTTTTCCTGAGCAAGAGCAAGCTCTACCGCTCGGCAAAGGAAGCGATGAACCGTTCGTTGCGGTATTCGTATCGCGACCGGCGGACGCGCAAGCGCGATTACCGCACGCTGTGGATTCAGCGCATCGGCGCGGCGGCACGCAATAACGGGATTTCGTACAGCCAGTTCATGCACGGGCTGAAGACGGGCGGCGTCGAGCTCGACCGGAAGATTCTGGCGGACTTGGCGGTGCGCGAGCCAGAAAGTTTTGCCGCGCTGGTGGCGCAGGCGAAGCAGCATTTGAGCGCCGCGACGAAAGCGCCCGCTTCGGCGTAAAGTTTTCGCGCGCAGCATGGCGGACATCCTCGAAAAAACGAAGCTGACATTTGAGAAGCTTGGGGTGTCTTCGGAAGAGGGCGTCGATGGACTGTTCCACGAACTTACTTCGCAGATGGCGTCGGAAGCGGAAGCTGTTTCGAACGCCGAAGCCGCGGAAGAATTCAGAATTCGCTGGTTGGGACGCAAGAACAGCGTGTCAGTGCGGCTGCGGGAAAATTGGCTGAAGCCTGCGCCACCGGACGGAAAGAAGTGGGTCGGAAAAGCGCTGAATGTTTTTCTCGCGCGCGTTGAAGAGGATTTGAATCGCTGGAAGGAATCGACGGAGAGCTTCGCAGCGGGTGGCGATCAGATTGATCTTTCATTGCCGGGAGTGCGGCGGGCGATTGGGACAGAGCATCTGGTCCGGCAAACGTACGAGGAGCTGTACCGGATTTTTGGCTCGATTGGATTTTCGGTGGTGGAAGGGCCGGAGATCGAGACGGCGTATTACAACTTCGAAGCGCTCAACATTCCCGAGCATCATCCCGCGCGCGACAACATGGACACGTTCTACATCGCCAACGCGCCGGGATATTTGCTGCGCACGCACACTTCGCCGATGCAAGCGCGCACGATGGAAAAACATCAGCCGCCCGTGCGCATCGTTGTGCCGGGAAAAGTTTACCGGCGGGACAATCCGGACGCGACGCACTCGTTCATGTTTCATCAGTTGGAGGGACTCGCGGTCGACACGGACATCACGTTTTGCGATTTCAAGGGAACGATCGAATATTTCGCGAAGGAATTTTTCGGGCCGCAGACGCGCGTGAGATTGAGGCCGAGCTATTTTCCGTTCACGGAACCGTCGGCGGAGTTCGACGCGTCGTGTCATGTGTGCGACGGCAAAGGATGCAGGACGTGCAAGCAGTCGGGATGGATTGAAATGTTCGGCGCGGGAATGGTGAATCCGGCGGTATACGGATTTGTGAATTACGACGCGAAACGCTACAGCGGGTTCGCGTTTGGATTAGGCGTGGACCGGCTGGCGATGCTGAAATACGGCATCGACGATTTGCAGCAATTTTTCAGGAACGATGTGAGATTTTTGCAGCAGTTTCCGTAAACAACACGAGGATCGCGATGTGGGGCCGGCCGCCATTTTGGATTGCCGATAATTGCGCCGTTGATGTTCGCGACTTAGCTGCTGCTCGCGATTGGTACAAACAGAAGCTGGGTCTGCGAGAGATTCATGATCGAAAAGAAGACGATTCCGGCCGGCCATTTGCGGACGTCTGTACCTCTGCGTCTCGAGGGCTGGCGGGGGTTTGTTCGCTTGTCGAACTGGAACCAGGCGCAGCCGCGACCAAACAGCATGTGATTTTTTATACGAAGAAGCTGGAAAAGACGCGGCAATGGTTGATCGACCGCGGGGTTGCGACGGAGGCGATTACGGCTGACTCAGGCGGAAATCGGTTCTTTCGCTTTTTCGATTTGGACAACAATGCTCTCGAAGTTTGCGTCGAACCCTGACGGCTACGAAATGAACCGCAACGAAGCTAAAAGCGAATGAAAATTCTGTACAACTGGCTGAAGGAATTTACCGACGTGAGCGCGGCGGCGGCAGAGCTGCGCGCGCGTTTGTCGATGGCGGGAACGTCGGTGGATTCGGTGGAGGAAACGCCAGCCGGGCCGGTGCTCGATGCGGAAATTACGATTAATAGGCCGGATTTGCTTTCGCACCTCGGAGTTGCGCGGGAAGTTGCGGCTCTTTACCGGCGCGATTTGAAGTCCGTGCAGCCAGAAGTGAAAGAGTCGCCGGAGCAAGCGGCGAAAGCAGCGCGCGTGGAGGTTGAAGCGCGTGATTTGTGCCGACGATACACGGCGCGAATCGTGCGCGGAGTGAAAGTTCAACCTTCGCCGGAGTGGCTGCGGCAACGGCTCGAGGCGCTCGGGCAATCGTCGATCAACAATGTGGTGGATGCAACGAATTACGTCATGCTGGAGCTGGGACAGCCGCTGCACGCGTTCGACTTGGACAAGCTCGCGGAGAAGCGGATCGTTGTGCGGGGCGCGCGGGCCGGCGAAGCGATGCGGACGCTCGACGGAGTGAAACGCAAACTGGCGAAGGATATGTGTTTGATATGCGACGCGCGCGGGCCGGTGGCGATCGGCGGCGTAATGGGCGGGGCGGAAAGCGAAATCAGTTTCGCGACGAAGAATTTGCTGATTGAGTCGGCGTGGTTCGATCCGATTTCAACGCGTCAAACGTCGAAGGCGCTGGGGTTGCGCACTGAGGCTTCGCTGCGGTTCGAGCGCGGCGCCGATATCGAGATGGCAGCGTTTGCTTCGAAGCGAGCGGCGGAACTGATTCAGCAGCTTGCAGGCGGAGAAGTCCTTGCAGGAGTGATTGATGTCTATCCGCGGCCCGAGGCGGCGCGAAAGATTGAATTGTCGCGCAAGGAATTGTTGCGCGTGATGGGCGCGGATGTACCGGATCGCGAAGTTGAAGAAATTCTCGCGGCGTTGGGATTCGCGCCGGTGCGCGTGGACGCAAATCGCGGTAGCGCGGGTTCGCTGGTGGCTACGTGGGCCTGCACGGCGCCGTCGTGGCGCGGAGACGTGACGCGCGAAATCGATCTGATCGAGGAAGTCGCGCGGCTCTACGGTTACGACAAATTTCCGCCGCGTTTGCCTGCGGCGAAGCTGCCCGCGGCGCGGCTCCCGCACGCTCATGAAGAGGCGAGGCTGCGCGAGAGGCTCGTGGCGCTGGGCTATGAGGAGATTATTGCGATTCCGCTGGTGGATCCGGAGCGCGACGCGATTTTTCGTCCGGAGGATCGAACACAGGCGCAGATTGGCAATCCTCTTTCTGAAGACGCTTCGGTGATGCGGACTTCCGGCGCGATCAGCATGGTCGCGGCGCTTGAATGGAACTTGAATCACGCGCAGAAAAATGTGCGGCTGTTTGAAATTGGCAAGACTTATGAAGTGCGCGACGGAAAACCGGTGGAGACGCGCACGCTGACGCTGGGCGCGACAGGCAAGGCCCGCGAACAGTCGATACATGAATCGGCGCAGGAATTTTCGTTCGCCGATCTGAAGGGCGACATTGACGAAATCCTGGTGCTTGCGGGCGGCGCGCGATGGGATGCGTCGAGAAAGAGTTGGCTCGCAAGCGGACGCGCAGCAGAGTTGCCGCTTACTGCGAAGGGCCACGGGGTGGTTGGCGTCGCTGGGCAGCTCACGCGCGCGGTAGCGCAGCGATTCAAATTGCGGCAAGACGTTTATCTTGCAGAGCTGCAGCTTGAGCCGTTGCTTGTCGCCATCGCAAAGCGCAGCACGTCCTTGCAATACGAGCCGCTGCCGCGATTTCCGGCTGTGGAGCGCGATTTTTCACTGGTGCTCGCGGACGCGACGACATTTGCAAGAGTCGAAGAAACTGTTCGCGCACTTGCGATTCCTGAACTGCGGCGCGTTGAAGCGGCAGATCTTTTTCGTGGTGGACAGATGCCGCCGGGGAAATATTCACTTCTGCTTCGCGTGACGTTTCAGAGCGATCAGACGACCCTGGCGGAATCGCAGTTAACGGATTTTTCCGGACGCATCGCGTCAGCGCTCGCCGAGAAACTCGGCGCGACGTTGCGAGCGACGTAGAATCTGTCATGCCAAAGCAATCTCCCAACTTGCTGAAGCCGCGGGATGCGGCGCAAATCCTAGGCATCAGCTATCCAACGCTGAAGCAATGGATTTACCACGGCAAATTGCGCACGGTGAAAACCGCGGGCGGGCACCATCGCGTGCCGGAGTCAGAAGTAGACCGATTTCTTTCGCGCACGCTCCGGCGTACTGATGTGG
>DATFQU010000029.1:0-4799 GCA_035264005.1 Candidatus Acidiferrales bacterium | reverse complement strand
AGTCAGGGTCGTTTTCCAGGGCGATGTGCGCGGCCTCGTCGGCTGTAACTACTATTAGAATGAGCGTTGTGTCGGCGTCAGGCGAACTGGCCGCTGCCGCGCGCGATCCTGCGTTAGGAGTGATTCCCTTCCCGTCTGAAGCGTCCAAAACAATGAAATGCGCCTCTGCACAGCGATGGGTGTGGCGCTGCCACGCAGCAAATGTGGTCAGATAGTATCGTCGGCCTGTCATGTAAGTGTTTGCCTAAAAACAACTTAGCAATCCACGGCTTCCTTGCATTAATTAATTCAACTTATTGCTTGACACTATTAAGTCTGACATCTTATAAGTTAATGTATTGGAGATTATATATGGATATTTCAAAGGCTGTATGCCCTGATTGCAAGCAGGCAATGAAGCTTTCCAAGGCCGTCTGCCCTTCTTGCGGCGTGGCCATGGATGGCGACTTCGAAGTGTCGCCACTTGGAAGGCTGTCGCTGGATGATCAGGCGTTCGTGATTGCTTTTGTGCGGCACCACGGCTCGCTGAAGAAGATGGAGTCGATATTCGATATCAGCTATCCCACAGTGAAGAACCGTCTGAACGCCATTGCCGCCGCCCTGGACCGCAGCTTCGAAGCGCCCACGCCAAATGTTTACGTCCTCGAGCAGCTGGCACGCGGCGAGCTTACCGTTGACGAGGCCCTGGAACGGCTCGGCTGAGATTAGGCTCGAACGAATCTGCTAAGGAGAAAAATCATGTCTGCCGAAACGAAAAAAGTACTTGAAATGCTGGCCGCGGGAAAAATCTCGCAAGAGGACGCCGAGCGATTGCTCGACAAACTTTCTGGACCGGCGCAGAACGAGTCTGGGAGCTCGCAAACGAACCCTGTCGGGAATAGCGCAACGGCAGCGGGCTCCGCTGGAGCGAAGCGGCCGCGATTTCTGCGCATTCAGGTCGAGCGTCCGGGGCGCGACAACGTGGACGTGCGGGTGCCGCTGAGCCTGGCGCGCGGCGGACGTCACTGGATGGCGTTTTTGCCCGTCGGCGTCGCGGAAAAGCTAAATGAATACGGCGTTCAATTTGGGTCTCTCGATGAAATGAGCGACGCCGAGTTTCAGGCGACGCTGGATCGGATCAACGTCGATATCGCGAAAGGCAACGGCAAGCGCGTCCGCGTTTACGCCGAGTGAGGAGACGCTATGCATGCGCAGAGCGGTAAGAGTGTACAGGTCCTCCTGCAGCCCGTTTTGCGGATCGGGCTTTTACGAGTGCCCGGCGTAGGGGCGTATCTTCTTCGATTCGCAGCTTTCGGACTACTCACTGCGCTCGCCGCGTATACCCAACCTCACTGGGGAACGGTGGCGACGGACGCGTCGTGGCTTGCCTTCTCGATTTATTGGGGCCTCGCAGTTTAACGGAGCGCGTCATGAGACCGGGTATTTTCGATTATGCCGTTGTGGTTTTGCTGCTGCTGAGGGAGATTTTCGAGTGGCGGTGGCATTGGCCGCGCTGTGTGGAGGCGATTCGCGCTCGGGTACCGGGAGCACGTAACCGCGCCTACCTCTCCACCATCATCGCGCTATGGATGTTCACGTTGTTCGTACTGGCGCTGTGGATCGCAAGAGCACGGCCGTGGAGCGCGCTCTGTTAGGCTCTGTTGGCCCTTGGCGACTGAGCGCCGGAATTGCTGTCGCCGCAGCCACTATTGCGTTTCTCGGGCTTCAGATGCGAAAACTTCAGAAGGCCCTTGCGCGCCCGAAAGCCGTCGCTCGGCTGCGCGAACAGCTCCAATTCGCCAATTCCCTGGCACCTGAGACGAACAACGAAAGGCGGGGGTTCTGGCTGCTGTCCATCACCGCCGGGGTTTGCGAAGAGTTCCTATTTCGCGGGTTCCTGATGTGGCTCATCGCCGCGTCGACCAATCTCCTGGCCGCAGTAATCATCAGTTCCATCCTCTTCGGCTGCGTTCATGTTTATCTTGGCGCGGCGCACGTTCCTAAGGCTGCTATGGTAGGACTGCTGCTGGCCCTCTTCGTCGTGGCTTCAGGCTCGCTGTGGCCGGCGATCGTGATTCACACGGCGCTGGATCTGAACGGAGGTGAAATCAGCTTTCGCGTCACCCAGGCCGCAGCCGCGATCCCCGAGACCGCAGCGCCCGTCGCGAGCTGAGTTGGAGTTGTAGTTTCCCGCCCGCATTTGCGACGACAAGTGAAGCGCGGTAAGCTTTCCAGCGGAGGCCCGCTATGTCACTCCGACCGGTCAAAAAGATTATTCAATCCAAGCCGACGCTCGAAGGCGCCGGTGTGCATTTGCGGCGCGCGTTCGGCTTCGGCAACACCAGCGATTTCGATCCGTTTCTGCTACTCGATGATTTTCGCAACGACGTTCCCGAGGATTATCTCGCCGGCTTCCCTTGGCATCCGCATCGCGGAATTGAAACGATTACTTACGTCCTCGCCGGAACGGTCGAGCACGGTGACAGCATGGGAAATCGCGGCGCCATCAGCGCGGGCGACGTCCAGTGGATGACCGCGGGTAGCGGAATCATTCATCAGGAGATGCCCAAGGGCGACAATGCCGGCCGCATGCACGGATTTCAACTCTGGGGAAACCTTCCCGCATCCCTGAAGATGACTACGCCGCGCTACCAGGAAGTGCAGGCTAAAGACATTCCCGAACTCAAGGACGACGACGGGACGCACGTTCACGTGGTTTGCGGGAACTTTTGGGGAATGAAAGGCCCCGTCGAAGGCGTCGCAGCAGATCCAATTTATCTGGATGTGTCCGTGCCGCCTGGCCGGCGGAAAACACTGCCCGTCGAAACCACGCGTCACGCATTCGCATACGTTTTTGCGGGAGGCGGAAAATTCTGCAACGCTTCCGAGCCGCTCGAAGTGCCCACCGAGCCAGTGGGCTGGCTGGAGACGAAGCCTCCTGCGGACGTGGAGAATCGCTCGCTCATTTTGTTCGATCGCGGCGATGAAGTTGAAGTGCAGGCCGGCGCGGACGGCATCCGTTTTCTACTTGTCTCCGGCAAGCCCATCCAGGAACCTGTGGCCTGGTACGGGCCCATTGTGATGAACACGCAGCAACAGCTCCGTGAGGCGTTCCAGGAACTCGACGAAGGGACCTTCCTCAGGCACGCAAAAAAGTAGCCTGTCGCGCGTGATCCTTGGAACCAACGAGGTCACACAACAGACCTCGCCCTGACGGTAACCATGTTCATGGCTACTACGTCAAAGTAACAGATGTAGCAGCAATGTTTTTGAGAGGTGGCCCATGAAAAGGCTCCTCGCAGTTTTTCTCCTTACCTTTGCTCTTGCTCCTGCGGCATTCACACAAGAAGCAAATCAAAAAGAAGCTGCGCTCAAGTTGCAGCCCGGCGCGTATTACTGGACCGGCTCCTCGTGGAACCTAATGGACCAGATTACGGCGTACGGTGGCAGCGCGTCGCACGTCGCCAGGATGATCGTTCCCGGCCTCGTGCCGCAGTTCGCTTTGGATTTCCGCGATGCGCGCGCCCCGGTTCAGGTCAGCGACGCAACGCCACTGTTCTGCTTCAAGTTCGCAGTCGTGCCGCCGGGCACGCCTTACGCACCGTATTCGCCATCAGGCCGCGAGATCGTCGTCGTGCGGTCAGGCGTGCCCTATATGCCTTCAGGACGTGACATCGCAATCACCCGGCTCGATCAGAAGAAGGATCATCGCGAACTAGAAGTCAGCTCGGGAAACACTATGTTCACAATGAAAGCTGGGACGGACGACAAGCGTCTGGTGGATATCGAAGTTACTCGACTGAGCGCCGATACATTCCTGGTTTCCCCCAGGGTTCCGCTGCCGCAAGGCGAATACCTATTGAACACTCTGCCGTACGAGAGGAGCGGCTTCGACTTCGGATTCCATCCTGCGACTGGCAGCAATTCGTCGCACTGAGTGCTGCTTGCCGTGGAGCTGCTGATACGCCCACGCTGTACTGACTATCATGAGCTGAAATTGTAGTTGTGCGTCAGCACGGACGCGGCGGCGCGGCCAGCGAAAAATTCATGGTCCGGCTCGCACGTCACGATGACTTTTGCGCCGTCCTCGACGATCACTTCGATTCTCCGCAGCGTGAGCCAGCCGTAGTTCCCTACCAGAATGTCTCCTAGGCAGAGGCGATCGGCGCGAACCGGAGCTTCGTCCGCGAGCGTGAAAATGTGATGCGGTGTCACATCGAGCGAATCGTCATTCGAAAAAGTGAGACGGATGAACGTGTCCGCAGGATGGACTTCGTGGCGGACGACCTGCGTCCATGTGTCGCGGCCGCGAATGTGATCGCCGATGCGCAGATGCTGAATCTGCACGCTGCCGCGATCTTTTGTGAGCACGTTCATTCCCGCGCGAACGCATGAGCCAGAGCCCCCGCCGGAGCCTCCGCCCGTGCCCGAGGCCGTCGTAGCTGCGCTCATCGCACCCGCGGAGAGCGGGATGCGGCCCTGCAGCGCTTGCTGCTGCGCGGCGCTGATCGTTTTTGCGACTTGCGCGTTGGCGGGACTTCCTCCGCCGCCTGCCACGAAAACGAGCGCGAGTTGCGCTTCGTCCCAGTAGGGATAGAAGAAGTACGCGGTCGCCGCGATAAGGCCGCTGATGGCGAGCGAGCCATCGGCGATCTGAGTTGTGGTGCCGTCAGCACGAAGAATCGCGAGGCCAGTCCACGACCACGTGATGCTCGACGTAGTGCTTGCGTACGTGAACGCGCCGGACCACGTTGGCGGCACGGAACCTTTCATCAGCACGCCGGGCTTGGTCAGGTCGACGTCGTTCGACGTAAGTGCCT
>DATFQU010000028.1:0-2781 GCA_035264005.1 Candidatus Acidiferrales bacterium | reverse complement strand
AGATTTGCCGCTGGCGTTGGGGCCGAGGATGCCGACGATTTCGCGCTGGCGGGCGGAGAAAGTGACAGGGCCCAAAGTGAAATTGGGCGCGCTGGGCCCGGAGGCGGAATAGGCGTAGCTGGCTTGTTCGACGACGAGGCGCACACGACTCTCAACCCAGCCAGCGAGCGTGCCGGGGCTGGGATTGCTGGCGGCCATTTCGTGCGAATTCACGTGAGCCTCCGGCGCAGGAGGTAAATGAAAACAGGAGCGCCGATGGCGGCGGTCATGGCGCCGACGGGGAGTTCGGTGGGCGCGACGATGGTGCGCGCGAGGGTGTCGGCGAGCGTGACGGCGATTGCGCCGCCGAGCGCAGACGCGGGAATAAGCAAGCGATAGTCCGAACCAAAAAACATACGCATGACGTGCGGAATCAGCAGACCGACGTAGCCGATGGCTCCGCTGACGGAAACGGCAAGGCCCGTAAGCAGAGATGCGCCAACGTAGACGACGAGCTTGACGCGGGCGACATTGACGCCGAGATGGTGGGCTTCGCGCTCGCCGGTGAGGATGAGATTCAGGTCGGAAGCGGTGGTATAAATCGCGCCGATGGCGATGAGCAAAACGATGAACAAAAACCTGAGACGGAGCGCAGGGGGCGTCGCAAGATCACCCATCAGCCAGAAGGCCATGCCGCGGAGATCGCGGCCGCTGAGGGTGGTCATCAAAAACATAATGATGGCGGATAGGAAGGAGGCAGCCACGATTCCGGCGAGCAAAAGCGTGGTGCTGTCGAGTTGGCCGCCGCGCCGCCCGAGAAAATACACGGCTGCGATGGTGAGCAGCGCGCCAACGAAGGCGAGGACCTGCATGGTCCAGGCGAAGTGCGGAAACCAGGCGAGAGAAAATATCGCTCCGAGCGCAGCGCCGCTGGAGACACCGAGAACGTAGGGATCGGCCAGAGGGTTCCGCAACAGCGCTTGGAATGACGCGCCCGAAACTGAAAGGGCGGCACCAACGAGAACCGCAAGCGCGATGCGCGGCAAGCGCAGGCCGAAGACGATCAATTTGTTGGACGGAGGAATGCTTCCCCAGTTGCCGGTGAACATTGCTGCCGTGCCTCGAAGGAGCGTTTTGACGACATCGGTGACGGAGATCGGAGAAGCTCCCACTTCGAGCGAGAACACGACGATGACAAAGAGGATTGCGGCGAGGCCGGCGCAAATCCACGCGATTCGCTTGGGCGTTAGCGGACGCACGAAGCTGCCTCCGGCGGGACTGACTGCCAAACACGCGGAACAGGCGGAATATGTGAGCTGCTTTGCTGCGAAAAAACAGCGGGATGCAATTGGCGAGCAAGCTGTTCGATGGACTCGATCAGGCCGGGCGCGGGAACCTGTATTTCATCGCCGACAACAGCAACGTGGCCTTCTCGTACAGCGGTGAGGTCGCGCCAGACGGGTTGGCTGCGAAGCTCGTCGAGATGACGAGCAATTGCGGCGCGAAGATCGGCCGGAGCGGAGGAATCGTTGCCGCTCGCGCCCATTTGATTGTCCGCGTAAACAATGTAGTCGGGATCAAGCTTCACAACTTCTTCCATGCTGATGGTGGGCCAGTTCTGCTTGGTGTGAATGACGGAATCCGCGCCCGCCCAATGCAGCGCGTCAGCGATGAACGTGTTGTCGCCGATGGATTGCAGGGGCTGTTCCCAGACGACAAACAGCACACGCACCGGCGGTTCTTTTTTTAGTTTCGCTTTGAGAGCATCCAGACGCGCTTGCAAGTCTGCGACCAGCGCGCTGGCCTGCTGCGATGAGCCGATTACGCCTCCAATGTCGGTGATAGAGCGCAGCGTGCCTTCGATGGTGTGCGGATCGGTGGTGTACACGGGAACTCCCAAACGCGTGAGGGCATCGACCGTGTTGACGAAATTGATGGAAGTCGTAGCCAGCACGAGGTCGGGCTTCGCGCCGACAATGGCTTCAAGGCTCGGATTCACAGGCATACCGATGCTTGGCTTCTCTTTTGCTGCTGGCGGATGGTCAGTGTACTGCGAAACGCCCACGAGACGATCCTCCGCACCAAGGGCATAAACGATCTCCGCCAGGTTCGGTGCCAAAGTGACGATGCGTTTGACTTGCGCCGGCACATCGACGCTGCGGCCCACTTCGTCAATCACCTTGCGCGAGGGCGATTTCGGTTGCTCCTGGGCATTTTCAGCAAGTGCAAACCCTGAGCAACTTGCTGCGCACAGCAGCGCAGCTGCTCCGAATAAAATGAACGCCTTCGCTCGCCGCATTTCGCCCCTGAACATTGACAGGCCAACGATAGGCCAATAAAAAAGCCCCACGAGAAGCAATGGGGCGCCGGGCCGCGCTCTTTCTCGCGAAGAGCGCCAGCTATGCACGGCTCGCGTAAGTTCCTGACTCTCGGCGCTAGGAACTGATGAGTCGCCGATCACAGTGGCGGGACCGTGGCCGAATTTCACGGCCTTCCTTCACATGCATCCCGCAAGCCGGCTGAATTTTCCGGCTTGAGTGTATGCGGAACGGCGCAGCGAGTCAAACGGAGGACTCGAGTAATAGGTCAGTTTGAATTTTGACTCCTTGTGTCGCGATCAAGAAAATTCAAACTGAGCCACAGCCAAATGGCGCGAGCTGATCAGCGATTTTTCCACTTTGGCGAGCGCTTTTCGGCGATGGCGCGCAAGCCTTCGCTGGAATCCTCGAGCGCAGAGAGCTCATTGAGAAACACGGCCATGGATTGGCGCACGCCGTCGCGAAGGGAAAGCCCCATGGAACC
>DATFQU010000027.1:0-31513 GCA_035264005.1 Candidatus Acidiferrales bacterium | reverse complement strand
CGAAGATCATGCCGTGCTGGCACAGTTCCAGCTCCAGGTCGCGCACTTGAATGGTGCAGTCACGGGAGCCCTGGAAACGTCGAACGATCTCGACACTCGTCTTAGCATTATCAGACGCGCGCTCGAACAAACGCCCAGCGGGTACGCGAGTCTGATTGCCCAGGCCGATGCCATCCAGAAAAAGAATTCAGCGATTCTGCGCGCGCTGAGCGGTGACCGCGTGCTTGGCGAACACGGAGAACCATCGCCTGAATCCATCGCCCAGCGCGTCGGAACGATCATGGAAAGCGAGCGGATGTCCAGCTCGCTGCCCAGCGCCACTGATCGGCAAAGCTACGGGATCGCTTCGCAGCAGTTCGCGCAAGCACTCGCGCAATTGCGCAGCTTGATTGAAGTGGACCTCTCGAGCCTGCAAAAGGCCATGCAGGCGGCGGGCGCACCATGGACTCCTGGAACGATTCCCAACTGGCCGCAGGAGTAAGTTCTCACGGGTACGCTCGAATTTACGGAAGAGAGTTTGCGGCCATTCTTGAGACTCTCCGTCGGAGACTCGACACTCGTTGCGTCGATGAGGTCAATGAATAACGGGCCGTCTTGCTGCTCATTATCATTCTGCCCGGCCAGTCAAATCCTGAGGAAAGCCAGTCAAAACGTGGATTCTCGTTATATGCTCATCTTTTCGGAATTTTCGGGGAGGCATTATGGTCCGTAGTTATCTATGGGTGTTAGGCATGGGATTGGCAGCGATGTTGGCGGCTTGCATGCCGATGGCCGCGCAGCAACTGAGTCCGAAGCTCTATGACGGCATGCGCTGGCGCATGGCCGGGCCCTTTCGCGCTGGCCGCACGGTCGCGGTGACTGGCAGCACCCAGCACCCCGACACCTATTACATGGGCGCGGTGGATGGCGGCGTGTGGAAGTCCAACAACGACGGCACTACGTGGGAGCCGATTTTCGACCACGAACCGGTGGCGTCGATTGGCGCGATCGCAGAAGCGCCCTCGGATCCCAATATCATTTATGTCGGCACTGGCGAGGACGATCCGCGCTCGCAGTTCTCGTTGGGCGAGGGGATGTTCAAGTCGACCGATGGCGGCGAGACCTGGGCGCGCATAGGCTTGGAAGAGACGCGTCAGATTGGCCGCATTGTCGTCGACCCGCATGATCCGAATCGGGTCTTCGTCGCCGCACTCGGCAACAACTATGCGGCCACACCGCAGCGTGGGGTCTACCTGACAACGGACGGTGGTGTGACCTGGACGAGGGTTTTGTTCATCGACGACAACACGGGCGCGATCGACCTTTCGTTTGATCCCGACAACTCGCAGGTGATTTATGCGGCCATGTGGGCGACGCGGCGTCCGCCATGGACGGTATATCCGTCGTCGAAAGAGCCGGGCAGCGGGCTGTATAAATCGAGCGACGGCGGCAAAATCTGGGCGCACCTGACGAACGGGCTGCCGACCGATCCCGGACGCATCGGCGTTGCTGTGGCGCCGACCGACCCGAACCGCGTTTACGCGATGGTCGATGCGAGCGCCAAAGAAGGGGGACTCTACCGCTCGGATGATGCGGGCGCGACTTGGAAGTTGCTGGACACCGACAACCGCATTTGGAATCGCGGCTGGTATTTCGAGTCGATCACGGTCGATCCGAAAGATGAAAACACGCTGTACGCGATGGATACGACGGTGTACAAATCGACCGATGGCGGCGCCAATTTCTTTGCCTTTCGGGGCGCTCCGGGCGGGGATGATTATCATCAACTGTGGATCAATCCGAGCGACAACAGCCATATGGTTCTTGCGAGCGACCAAGGCACAATCGTGACCGTCAATGGCGGTGAGAGCTGGAGCTCGTGGAACAACCAGCCGACGGCGCAACTGTACAACGTGACCACCGACAACCGCTCACCGTACTGGATCTACGGCGCGCAGCAGGATAGCAATAACAATGGTGGCTCCGCGGCGAGCGCGGGGCCGGACGGCGGCCGCGCCACCTTCGGTACCGGATGGCAGTCGGCGTGTGTTGGGGGAGAAAGCGGCGACGTAGCGGAGAATCCGTTAGCGAAGGATGAGATATTTGGGGGCAACGCGGTGGCCAAGTGCATTCCGTCCACCGGCGAGCGGCATAGTGTCTCGCCGCTGCTGGCCTATCCCGGGCAGAACTTCCGGCAGACCTGGACGCTGCCAGTGGCGTTCTCGATGGCGGACAAGCACGAGTTCTTCTTCGCCAACCAGTTTTTGTTCCAGACGGATGATGGCGGAAACTCGTGGCGCAAGATCAGCCCCGACCTAACGCGCGAGGATCCGGGGATTCCGCAGAATCTCGATCCCACAACGGCGAAAGATACGACTTATGACGAACGGACGTACGGGCCGCGTTGGGGTGTGATCTATGCGATTGCACCGTCGCCGCTTCTGCCGCACGAGATTTGGGCAGGCACTGACGACGGCTACATTCAGGTGACGCGCGACGACGGCCAGACGTGGCACAACGTCACGCCGCCGGAGCTGACTCCGTGGAGCAAGGTCATCCAAATGGCGGCCTCGCACGACAACCCGCAGGAGGCGTTCGCGGCGGTTGACCGGCATCGACTGAATGACGACCATCCGTACATTTACCGCACGGCCGATGGCGGGAAGACGTGGACGCAGATCGTCAACGGTATCCCCTCGGATGAATATCTGGAGTCAATTACGGAAGATCCGGTGCGTAAGGGACTGCTGTTCTGTGGCACCAACAAGGGTGTTTATGTTTCATTCGATAGCGGCAACCAGTGGCAGTCGTTACGGCTGAACATGCCGCCCGTCGAGATTCGAGGATTTGCGTTCCATGACAAATCGCTGGTGATCGCCACCTTCGGCCGCTCGTTCTGGGTCATGGACGACATGAGCCCGCTGCGGCAGGTGAACGCGACGATGAATGATGCTGCAGTCGTGCTTTACAAGCCGGAGCCGACAGATCTGCATGCGAGCAGTCCGCGCATTTATGGCGGGAACGACCCCTCCAGCGAAGCAGCCGATCTAGATCCGCTGCTCGTGATTTCGGCGGATGCGCCGCCTTCCGGCGCGGTGATTTATTACTATTTGCGCGCCGACAATGGGCCGGTTTCGCTCGACATTCTTAACAGTGCCGGACAGGTGGTGCGGCATTACAGCAGCACGGAGCGCGTGGTCGCTCAGAACCTGAACACCATGACGGTTGCCGCGGTTTTCGCTCGTACACCCGCTATTTTGAGCGCAGCGGCCGGCTTGCATGAGTGGAACTGGGATCTGCGCGAGGTGAAGCCGGGCGCGGACACGGGTGGTGGCCGCGGCGGTTTCTTCCGTGGTAACGCGGGCAATCCGACTGCTCCGGGAACGTACACCGTGCGTTTGACGGCCGATGGCCAGCAATACACCCAGCCGCTGGTCGTGAAGCTCTCGCCGGGGATGACCTACTCGGCACAGGCGATGCAGCAGCAACAGCAACTTGCAGGTGAGATTCAGGCGTTGCAAACGGAGGTTTCGCGCGCGTTGCGCGAAGCGGGGCAATTGCGTGAGAAACTGGTGAAACTGGAATCGAGCGCCAGTGGTAATCAGTCACTCGCTGGGTCGATTTCTGCGCTGAGCGACAAGGCGCATGCGATCGAAGGGTTTGCCTCTGAGCCGCCGAATCCGGATGCATCGGGCGAAGGCGACGCAGCGCCTGCACCGACTAGCCTGACCGGGTTGGTCCGGATTCTCGGACAGCTTTCCGGTTCGGCGCAGGACGGCCTGGATGCGCCGGATACGACCGTGCGGCAGGGCTTTGCAAAAGTGAAAGTCATGGCTGAGGCCGAACTGGCGGAGTGGAACAAGCTCAAGTCGCAGGATTTGGTTTCGCTCAACCAGCAACTGCGGCAGGCGAACTTGGACACGGTCGCAGCTGGCAGCAGCCGCCAGTAGCTGGTCTGCATTCAGGCTGGTAATGTTACAGGTCACGCAGAATGTCGCGGCCCTCCATACCTTTATGTTTTGCCGCTGCGTAATCGGGTGATTCAAGAGTCCTTTTGTTTTTTTCGATTGTTATGAGTTCATACTCTGGGCTCCATATTCTGCACGGCGTTCATTGTCGCAGATTCTCGCTAGATCCTGGAATTTCGCAGAACCGAGGTAGAAGTCGCGGGACCCGTGCGAAGAGTAGCCCTTGACGATGCGCAGGGCTCGTATTTTAACTGGACTCTAGTGAGGCGATTGTGGGTGCCACGGCTTCAAAAGTTTTGCCATTCGAAGATGCGTTGTCTACTGCGACTCCGGTTCGCGGCTATATTCACGTCCCGCAGAATCCTTCGGGCGGCGGCCTCGTTCTGACGCATGGCGCTGGAACGAACTGCAATGCCCCTCTGTTTATTTCCGTCGCAAGTGCGTTGTGTGAAACCGGCCTAACTGTTCTCCGCTGCGACCTTCCATTTCGGCAATTGCGGCCGCACGGGCCGCCACGTAGCGACCAACACCGAGACCAGGAGGGTTTGCGCCGTGCCCTCGAAGCGCTGCGCGCGCAGCCGAACGTCGACGCCGGTGTTTTCCTCGGCGGGCACTCTTATGGCGGCCGACAGGGGAGCTTACTCGCGGCTTCCGCACCCGATCTCGCGGACGCACTGCTTTTGCTCTCGTATCCGCTTCATCCGCCGAAGTCGCCCCATCAGGTTCGGACCGCGCACTTCCCTGAGCTGCGCATGCCGGCGTTTTTCGTTCACGGGACACGCGACGGTTTCGGAACGATCGACGAGATGGCAAGCGCAGCGAATCTAATTCCGGCCCGCACGCAGTTGTTGCCAGTCGAATCTGCAGGTCACGAACTCTTGAGCGTTCGCAACCGGGAAGTGCTCCCCAAGAAGATCGCCTCGGCCTTTACGCGTTTTATTGAGCGCAAGGCGCCGAAAATCACGCTTTAGCCCTGGACTGACATCTGGGCGAGAGGAGAGCGGCCTGCTTTATACAGGCCGCTCGTTTATTTACCTCACTCCTCGTTTCTTCTGGGAGCTTTTTCAACGTCGAGCCCCGCTGTTATTTAAATAGACAGTCAGGGAGTTAAACGTATAATTCCCTGAAAAAACTCTTGACATGCGCCGAGGTTGAGGAGTATTGCCGCTGCAAGGGATTAGAAGCATTTGGGGTGACCGTCTTACTGATCTTCCGTTTCGGCTTAAAGAGTGGGAGGAACTGATGCGCGATCGCGAAATCGGTAGGGAAGCGGAGTGTGAGCATCGAGATGCCAAATCGTTAGGAGGAACAGGGCTCACCAGGTGGTGTCAATGGGCCGTTGTCGGCTTGGTCCTGCTCACATTCTTGGCGCCGATTGCACTTGCGCAAACAGCGAGTTCGCTGAACGGCAGGATCGTCGACCCATCAGGGGCCGCGGTGCCGAAGGCGACGATCACGCTGACCGACAACGCCACAGGCGCGGTGCGAACAACGACCAGTAACGGTCAGGGGCTCTACGAGTTTTTCGCGGTGCCGCCGGGAAACTACAGCTTGCAGGCGACGGCTGCGGGATTTTCCGCATATCTGGCGCAGCATGTCACCCTGCTCGTCAGCACCCCTTCCACAGTGAACATCACTTTGGGTCTCGCGAAGGTGGCCTCGGAGGTCGTCGTCCACGGAAACGCGGTGCCCTTGATCAACAGCACCGATGCATCCCTGGGTAACGTAATCGAGAACGATCAGTTGGCGCAGCTCCCTATCGCCGGCCGGGATGTCGCTAACCTGCTGAGTTTGCAAGCCGGCGTTGTCTATCTGGGCAGCCAGCTGAATACTTCGATCACGGACACGCGCAGCGGCGCGTCGAATGGCCTCCGCAGCGATCAGAACAATATTACGCTGGACGGTGCGGACATCAATGATGTGAATAACGGTTTCGCCTTCACCGGTGTGCTTAGCGTCCCGATTGACTCGGTCGAGGAATACCGCGTCACGACGGCCAATGCCAACGCCACGTCGGGTTATTCCAGCGGCGCGCAGGAGATGATGGTCACCAAATCGGGCACCAATGCCTTCCACGGTTCTCTCTACGAGTACAACCGCAACACAATGTTCAGCGCGAACGATCCGTTCCTGAAAGCGGCGCAATTGACCAATGGGCAACCGAACAAGGCGCCTGAGCTCAAGCAGAATTTTTTCGGTGGCACAATCGGCGGCCCCATCTTGCACAACCGTCTGTTTTTCTTTGCCAACTATGAAGGCCGCCGGGACGCTGTGGGCGCGAGCGTGGAGCGGAGCGTGCCCACTGCGAGTCTTAAGGACGGAGTCATCCAATACTTGTGTGCCACCGCCGCGCAATGCCCCGGCGGAACCGTGCAGGGAAACAGCGGAACGATCTACAACGTCGCACCGGGCAATTTCGCGCTCGCTCAATCCGACCTCAAGGGCATGGATCCGCAGAAGGCCGGTGCCGACCCTGCCGTGCTAACCATGCTGCAGCAGTACCCGAATCCAAACGACCCCACCATAGGCGACGGCCTGAATCTCGAAGGGTACCGTTTTTCTTCCAACCAGGACTCCCGATACGACACCTTCATCACTCGGCTCGACTACCACATCACCCCGAGCGGTTCGGAGACCATCTTCTGGCGCGGGCAGATGCAGAACAATAAACTGCCTGGTGAGCAGGAGTTTCCCGGCCAGATCGGTGCGACCACACTGCTCGACGGCAGCAAGGCCTCCATTGTCGGGCTGACTTCGGTGATTTCGCCGACCAAGGTGAACACGTTCCACTGGGACTTGATTCGTCAGGCCGACACGAATGCTGGTGCGTCGCTTCTGCCCGAGGTCATCTTGTCCGGCGTGAGCCAGTCCTTCCCCAGCACCCGCTCGACGTCCTACATCGTTCCTGTCAACGAGTTTAACGATAACCTCAACTGGATTCGGGGCAACCACGCACTCAGCTTGGGAACTAACCTGTTCATCATTCGCGACAACCGCACAAGCTATGCCAAGTCATTTTCGGACGCATCGATGAATTTGGCGTATTTGAACACGACAGGCATCGTCTGCACGTCCAACCTCTCCAGCCCTCTCAATCCCTCTAACAATACTAACCCTGCCACTTCGCAGCCTTATCCGGCCGTGGATCCCAACTTCGGCTGCACTGGCTATGATGCGTCGGCCATGCTCCTTTACGGCATCCTGGCCCAAGGAGACGGCTTTTACAATTACACGCCCGCGGGCACTGCTCTTGCCCAGGGCACTCCCGTGCGTCGCAATTATGCACTCAACGATTACGAATTTTACGGCCAGGACGCCTGGCGGGTTACGCCTAACCTGACCTTCACTTATGGACTGCGCTATTTGCTCGAGGCACCGCCCACCGAAGAGAACGGCGCGGAGGTCATTCCCTGTGTCTTGGATTCAAGTAACGCTTGCACGGGTCAACACCTAAGTGACTGGATGAACAAATCCGCTGAACTTGCGAAACAGGGGATGCCGACCATTGATGCCGGTGAACTCGGTTTCTTTTTGGGAGGGCCGAAGAATCACGGCCCAGGCTTCTGGAACTGGGATTACCAAGATTTTTCGCCGCGGTTAGCGGTGGCTTGGACACCGGACCCTGGCGAGGGCTGGCTATCGAAGATTTTGGGGAGGAAAAACGAGTTTTCGATTCGTGGCGGGTACAGCATCGTCTTCGATCATTATGGAATGCCCATTGTAAACACTTTTGATCAGAACGGTTCCTTCGGATTGACCAGTGATATCGGTGATGCTGCGGGAGCCGCTGCCAACACGGTGCAAGCGCTGCCTCGTTTCACGTGCCCCACCTGCCTGCCGCCGCCCTGCCCGTCTATCGGACCGCCGGGGTGCATACTCCAAACCGCGCCACCGGGCGGGTTTCCTGTGATTCCCAGCAACTCAAACTTCGCTATCAATTGGGGCTTGGACTCGTCGCTCAAAACGCCTTACGCTCACGAGTTCAATTTGACTCTCACGCGCCAATTCGGCCAGAGTTCTTCGCTGCAAATCGCCTACGTCGGAACCGTGGGCCGCCGCCTGTCGATGGAGGTGGATGAGGCTATGCCAACCGATCTCAACGACAAGACGAGCGGCATGGATTATTTCAAGGCGGCGACGTTGCTGTCCCAAGAAGTTGCACAGGGTCTGCCAACTTCTCAGGTTCAGCCCATTCCCTATTGGGAGAATCTATTCCCCGCGTGGAGCGGCATCACGCAAAGCTTTTTGGATGGGCAAGGGCTCAACTGCATCGGCGACGATAATCCCGGCGCGCTCACCGCCACGCAGGCCCTCTACGATTTCTGGTCGTGCAACGAGCACAACGAAACATTCGGCCTTTTTATTCTGGATACGCCCAGTTCGGTTTCCGGGTTCTCCGTCCCCAACAGCAAGTTCGGCCCGTACGCCTTCTACCACGATCAGTTCAGCTCCCTCACTGCTTGGAGGAACATCGGCACCTCCGACTACAATGCTCTGCAGGTGACTTACAATGTTCGTTGGAGGGATAACCTCACCAGCCAGTTCAATTACACGTTCTCGAAGTCTCTAGACGAAGTTTCTGACGCGGGACGTATCGGAGCGTGGGAGGGCAGCGGCGGAACCGGGAACGACGACAACGGTGGCGGGATCGTCATCAATACGTGGTCTCCGCTAAGCCTGCGCGGTCTATCGAGCTTCAACGCTTTCAACCAAATCAATGCCAACTGGGTCTATCGGCTGCCGTTCGGTAAGGGCCAGATGCTAGCCGGGAATGCCAGTTCATGGCTGAATGAATTCATTGGCGGTTGGCAGTTCTCGGGACTGTTCCGCTGGACGACCGGATTTCCTACCTCGATAGACAATGGCGGCTTCTGGCCCACCAACTGGAACATCGAGGGTCTGGCGATGCCGCTTGTTAATGGAAAGCTCCCCAAGGTGTCCAACCACGGCGCGGAGATTTTCGCGGATCCTGCCGCCGCCGAGGCTGACTTCCGCCACAGCTGGCCGGGTGAATCGGGCACGCGAGACGAAATCATCGGTGATGGAATGTTCGACATCGACACGGGCTTGGC
The DNA here is from genome assembly GCA_035264005.1 of Candidatus Acidiferrales bacterium. Taxonomy (GTDB): domain Bacteria; phylum Acidobacteriota; class Terriglobia; order Acidiferrales; family UBA7541; genus DAHUXN01. The sequence goes on along the minus strand of DATFQU010000027.1, from coordinate 22,494 downwards.
GAAAGACTTCTCCCTTGGCGAGAGCCGTAAACTGGAATTCAGCTGGCAGACTTTCAACGTGACCAACGCCGTGCGCTTTGACGTGCAAAACGCTATACCGACGCTGCGCGAGCTTCCCAGCCAGTTCGGGCGATACACGAACACCATGACTCAACCTCGATTTATGCAGTTCGCCCTGCGTTTTGCCTTCTGAAGGACGACGAAGAGTACGGAGCTTAGTTCCTCGTCCTGCAGATGCCGCGGGCGATCTTTGTTCGCTCGCTTTTGACTCCCGCGCGGCAAATCGATGCACGGACGAATTCCGGCGAGGCAAGCCGCATTAGGGAGTAGAAGAATTTATCTTCGAATTTGGAGGAAGATGCGATGTTGTCAAGGCGCTCATTTCTGCGGGTGTCGTCGGTAGGTGTCGCGGCGGCGGCCGTTAGTAAGTCGACGATGACTGCTTCCGCTCAGGGCGAACAGCGTCCGGAACCCATGCGCGGACCGCTCCCGCCCGCAATTGCAGCGCTTCCGTCGATGATTACTCAGGTGCGTCCGATCACGAACGACGAGCGCATGGCGCGCGTCGAGAAGGCCAAGAGCCTGATGGCGGCCAACAAAATGGACGCCATCGCCCTGTGTGGAGGCACCTCGACGCTCTATTTCGCCAATGCCCAGATCGGCGGCGGAGAGCGACTCTGGTCGGTCGTGATTCCCGTCAGAGCGAACCCGTTCATCGTATGCCCGGCTTTCGAGGAGGGACGCGCGAGAGAGATCCTGGCCAATAGCCCCTTCGGCTCGTCGGCTGACATTCGAGTGTGGCAGGAAAACGAGAACCCGTTCGCCCTGCTCATTAAGAGCCTCAAAGATCACAACATCAGCGCAGGCCGCCTGGGAATTGAAGAGACCGTCAAATACGTTTTCTCGGATGGTCTCGCCCACGCGGGTGCGCACGCAATCGAGACGGTCAGCGCGACGCCGGTCACGGCTGGATGCCGCATGATCAAGAGCGACCACGAGGTCGATTGTATCCGGCTAGCGGCGCACGCTACGCTCAGCGTCTACGAAGCGGTCTACAAGTCGCTGAAAGTGGGGATGACGGGGGCTGACGTGCAAGCTCTAGTCCACGCAGCCTATGCTCAAGTGGGATTCGTGGGAGAGGCGAGCATGAATATCGGCGAATATACCGCTTCGCCTCACGGATCAAGAACGCCTCAAACCATCCGCGAAGGCACGATCATCATGCTAGACGACGGCTGCAAGGTGGAAGGGTTTACTTCCGATATCACTCGGACATTTGTGCTGGGCAAGCCGACCGACAAGATGGTAAAGGTTTTCAATATCGTCCACGCAGCGCAGCAAGCCGCTCTGAAAGCTGCAAAGCCTGGAGTCGTGACGGGAGCCGTCGACGCCGCCGCCCGTAAAGTCATCGTTGACGCCGGCTACGGTCCAGGTTTCAAGTACTTCACCCATCGCGTCGGCCATGGCTTGGGCATGGACATGCATGAATGGCCGTACTTGGTCGACAACAACATGTGGGGTTCGCCTTTGCATTCGGCGCTGCAAGCGAATATGACTACTAGCGACGAGCCGGGCATCTACATCCCGGGCGAATTCGGAATTCGGCTCGAAGATGACATGCACGTGACCGAAGATGGCGCGGAACTGCTCACTCCAGCCAGCCCGTCGCTCGAAGATCCGTTCGGCTCCATGTCTTGATGCTAGCCGGCGGCAGCAACGAACTGCCGTCTTCTTTCGAGCAGTATATAAATTCGACGGCTTAATGCAGGTGGCGCCAGACTTGAAGGAGCCCCGGCGCGAAGATCCTTCTACACAGATGTCACCTTCCAGTAGGTCGTGTAGCGCTCGCGGAAAATCTTATAGAACGGAATGAGCTGCATTGAATCCGGTTGGCCGGTTGTCTTGAATGCGAGCGAATCACCGGGAACCAGCTCGGCCCAGCTCGTAGACGCGCTGCTGCTGGCCTTGATCGTAGGCGGCGGATTATCCGGAACACGAGCTCGGCGCTGACCCGGAACCGGCGGAGGCATATTCGCTGGGCGAGGAGGACGCGGCCCCTGCGGACCAAAAATGGCGTCGTCAGGCAGGTTGGTTGTGTCGCCCATAACGCCCGCGAGAACCATAGGGCCGTACATCATGGCAAGCACAGTGGGATCGTCTGGCGTTGGCTGAATGCGAAGCGACATGGGTGTGGAAATTTCGATTTTGTCTCCGTTTTTCCAGGTGCGGTGGAGCTTTGCATAGGTGCTGGGTTCGGCGTGAACCTTCGCGTTCTTGCCATTGATCTTGATGGTAAAGCCGCTCTGGGCCCAATGCGGGACGCGAATGTTGACGTCCATTTTGACCGGATGGTCAGCGGAGATGGTGAGCGTGCTCGAGTCCTGCCGCGGAAAATTCGTCTCCTGCGTGACGCGCAGGCCCTTTTCCTTCCAATCCAGATCGGAAGCGATAAAGAGGTTGACGTAAAGATCCTTGTCATCGTGGGAGTAGATTGTGTCTGCCAGCTTCGAGAAATCCTCGAGACCAGTGCCGTCGCAGCAGAGGAACGAGTCCCACGGTGTTCCAAACGTCCTGTACAGGCCGGGATCCATAGAAACGAAGTACATGGTCATGCCGTTTGGATCGATCGCGCCCAGACGGAGGTTAAAAAGGACGCGCTCGTAGTAATCAAGCTTCGAGGGATCGCCGGTCCAACTATAGAGATGACGGGTGAGCTTCATCATGTTGTAACTGCAGCAGCATTCCTCGGCGGCAGGGCCTAGTTCCTTCGAGATTTGGCCGGCTTCGTGCCAGTATTCGCCGTCGCTGGTGCCGCCGGTGCAGTAGATATGATTGGTGGTGACGAAATTCCAGAAATTTTCGGCAATGTCGCGATAGCGCTGCTCTCCGGTAAGTTCATAAGCGCGGGCGCAGCCAATGATTTTTGGGATGTTGGTATTGGCATGATTTCCGGCTAAGTGGTCCTGGTTAGAGGCGAGCGGGTCGAAGATGCGCTTATCGTCGAAGCGACGGCCGGTATCGAGATATTCCTGTTTGCCAGTTATTCCGTAGAGATTGTAGTGCGCTTCGGCCATGCCGCCGAACTCCGTGCGCTGGACGCGGGCCATCTCGTCGTCGCTGAGAGGCTTGACCCAAGCGCCGGCCCAATGGGCCATATTCTCCGCGGTCTGGAGGGCCTGCTCATTGCGGCAGAGCTGGTACATGTCAATGTGGCCGGCCATGATCTTGTGATACGTGTAAAAAGGAGCCCACACGGGCTTGTGCGCGCGAAGACGATCGAAAAATTCCGTCGGGAAAGCGCTGAGATATTGGCCGCCGAGAGCTTGCTGGCATTTTGCGAGCTCGGCGACCATGAGGTCGCCCTTGGTCTTCACGGTGTCGTCTCCCGTGCTGGAGTACATCAACGCGCTAGCTGAAAGGAAATGACCGCCGGTGAGATGGCCGCGCAACTCCGTGGTGGGAGATTCCCAACCGCCGAGGGGTTCGGCTGTGGACGGCAAGCCGGCATTTACCCGGAACATGTGGAGCAGACGGTCCGGCGCAAGCAGATTCATGTATTTTAGGTTTGCGTTCATTGCGTCGAGAAACGGGCCGCCGCGCAGACGCACCTGGGTAAGCGGAAATGGTTGAACCTTTAGGGGCACCTTTTCGTTCGCGGCCGAGTTGTCCGAGAGCACGTTCATGGGGCGTGGGGCTGATACAAGAGTGCCGAACGCGCTGGCTGGAAGGATCGACGCAGCACTTGCAGCCGCCGCAGCAGTGGCAGCGGCCTTCAGCATTTCCCTGCGCGAGGTTTTTCTCTTCAGAATACTCTGACGGTCCAAGGCCATGACTGGGCTCCCTCCGGAACGATTCTTACGTATACACTATATTAGAGGCATGGCGCCTGATCCCGGTTCCAAATCTCGCGGGCATTGCAGCTTCGATGTTCTCTCAAGCAACTCACTGGCACTGCAAGGGCACATTGCCGCCATCGCGCGCGGGGATTCCGTTGTCATTCTCCGAGGCAGCTGTAGTATCGTCGCGTCGAACGCGAACAGAAACAGGACAGACTGGCGAAGACGGAGAGACAACCGTGCAGCCGACTTCGGAAGACGTTTACAAGCAGATTGACAACAGTCTGTACAACGAACTGGGCGACATCTGGTGGAACGAAAACCGGATTCTGCACCTGTTGAAGACGTCGGTGAATCCGGCGCGCGCGGGCTACTTTCGAAGGATTCTCGATGAAACGCTCAAGTTCGAACATCGCGGCACATCGGCGCTGGACGTGGGCTGCGGCGGCGGCATCCTTGCGGAAGAATTTGCCGGCATCGGTTTTCGGGTCACCGGCATTGATCCCTCGGAAGAATCGCTGAACACGGCCAGACAACATGCACGGTCCGCGGGGTTGGCAATCGATTACCGGCAGGGAACGGGTGAATCTATTCCGTTTGCCGACAATACCTATCCGGTCGTGTACTGCTGCGACGTTCTCGAGCACGTTCGCGATTTACCGAGAGTAATCAGCGAAATCTACAGAGTGACGAAACCGGGCGGCGTATTCTTTTTTGATACGTTGAACCGCACATTCGCGAGCAAGCTGGTGGCGATAAAGATCTGGCAGGAATGGAAGAGCACCGCGTTTATGCCGCCGCAGCTCCACGAGTGGAGAATGTTCATCCGGCCGGAGGAATTAAAGGAATTGCTTCTGCAAACGGGATTTGAATTCCGGGAGTTTCGCGGCACGTCGCCGAATGTAAGCGTTCTTAAGATGATCAGCCTGCTCCGAAAAAGAGCCAAAGGCAAAATCGGCATGAAAGAGCTCGGACGGAGCTTCAGACTGGTCGAGAGCGACGATTTGAAGGTTCTCTACATGGGATACGCCGTCAAGCCTTCGCGGTAAGCTGCGGCGGGTCGGTTTGAACTTAAGCCCTTCTGAAGTAACCAAAGCTGTTCAAGCTGACCCGGCCGCCAATCTTACTTTTGCACGATGCTCTCCTCTGTGAATTCCCAAGGATGGGGATTGGGTACGACGCTAATCGTGATCTTCGAAGGATACTCGGATGAATGATGGACGGCGTTGTGGGCTACGACGTAGCTCGATTCACCATAGTTATTGCCGCCCGTGTTGAGATTGCGATCGAAGCGCGGGAAGTTGCTGCTGGAAACCTCTAGCCTCAGCCGATGGTCGGGGAAAAAGTAGTTGCTGAAGTCGATCGGTTGAAAAGTGACTTTGTACAGCTGTCCTGACTGTATCCAGACCGGCGGCTTGTCGTAACCGTCTCGATAGCGCATGCGCTGGATGTTTTCGATAAGATTGAACGCTCTCCCGTCGGGATAGACATCGTCTATGCGGAATGTAAAGTCGGTATCCTTGGCGCTGGAAGACACATAGAGCGTGACGGTGATCGGCCCGCTCATTTCCGTCCCCTCCGTAAAGGCGGGCGTCGTGTAGACCAGGACGTCGTTGCGCGCTTCCACTGGACGTTGATCGAACGACCCGAAGTGTACGGCGTCACCCTCGCAACAACCGCCTCCTCCGAACGTTGGCACGGGATTCCCAGGGTCGTAAACGAAGCGGTCAGGATGATCCGCTGTCTCAGGACTATCCTCTAATGAGCCATTGCCATAGAGCGTGTTCGCGCTTCCCCCGCTGTGGAGATAGAACGTCTTTGGCTGCGCTCCCTCGGGCGGCCAGGTTGACGAAGACTCCCAACGGTTTTCTCCAACGACGTAATAGAGAACCTTGGGGAGTTGTTCCAGTACTTTGTTGGTGGCTCCTTTCAGGAAATGATCGAACCAGCCATACATGATGTTGTTGTAATCGAGGCGGGCGTCGCCGACGTTGAGATCACCGATCATGGTTTGTTCTGTCGCGCGCGTGTAGGCGCAGTGCAGGACGGGCGCGATGATCGCGTACTGTTGGTCCGCGATCGCGGAAGGCGCATTGTGGCGCACGAAGTTGTAAGCGGCCAAATTCGGTGACACGGAAACGTCGTACCAGCTCATGAACCAAAGCCCCGGCTTATTGATGGGCATGCCGTCGTTCCAGAGGCCGCCCCTGTACCAAGCGGGATCGTTGGGCGTGCGCTCGATCATCGCTCCGCCGGTGGCGACGGGCATGTGGTCAGCGAAAATGCCGTGCGGGCCGTCAACGGCCTTGATGATGTCCATCTCAGGCAAATGCCAGAGCGCTGTTGACCAGTCCACCGGGGGAAAATGCGCGGCCAGATCGAACGCCTTCGACGCGCGAATCAGATCCTCCTGCGTCGCGTCGTCAGGAAACTCCGGCCTCACTTGGTTCTGTTCGCCATACAGCCAATCAATGAACAGCATTTGTACGGCGCCACCGCGGTACCAATTCCCCTGCTCATAATATGGGCCGACGCGGCCAACGCCGGCTCCGAATCCCTGTACGTTGAACGTCGTGAGTCCCGGATCATTTTCGGCGACCACGCCCAGTTGCCATTCGGCGGTCGAGGAACAGCCGGTTGTGCCGATTTTGCCATCCGACCACGGTTGCGAGGTGATCCAGTTAACTTCGTCCGAGCCATCGGTGCGCGGCGGCCCAAGAATGTCATAGTTTCCCTGGGAGAAAAAATGGCCGCGCTCTTGCATTTCCACGTAAGCGTAGCCTCGCTGGACGGCATCGATTTGCCGGCTCATGTCGGCAGGCGCGCCGTTCTCCACATCCCAGTAGTTGAAGTTGTACGGAGTGCGCACCCACACGGCAGGATACTTCCCGGATGGATCCTTCGGCCGATAAATGTCGGCGGCCATCTTCTTGCCGTCGCGCATGGGAATCATCACTTTGCGGTCGATGATCGCGATGGATTCGAGTTTCTTTTCCATCGCTTCTCTCGCGGCGACGAGTTGCGGGTCGGGACGGTTGCGAGTCGCTTGGCTGAATACGGGAATACTGATTCCTATGAAGCAGATTAGAGCGGTGATAAAAATAAGAAAACGAACGCCACTGATTTTCATTGAAAGGGTCTCCTTGAATGCTTGGCCGCTCAACGGCGCGGCCACGGTCGGCATCGTACGGCAAAGTGGAAATAAAGTCGCGGACGAAAGTTATGTGGCCTTCAGGATACAATCCGCAGGGGATGACAGGAGCACAAACTACTTGTAGAGGTTTTGGTTTTTCTATTCGTAACGCAGCGCAATAATAGGGTCAACGCGGGTTGCTCGTTGGGCGGGTATCCAGCAGGCTACCGCAGCGACCGCTGTTAGAATCAGCGCTACACCGATGAAGGTTGCGGGGTCACTAGGCGCCACTCCGTAAAGAAACTGGGTGAGCAAGCGGCTTAGTGCGAATGCTCCGGCGAGTCCCGCAGCAACTCCAATGAGGACGAGTTTCAATCCTTGGCCGACGACCATTTTCAAAATGTCGTTGGGCTGCGCGCCCAGCGCCATTCGGACGCCAATTTCCGAACTTCGTTGAGCGACCGAATAGGCGATCAATCCATAGAGGCCGATCAAGGCCAGCAGCAGAGCGCTTCCGGCAAAAATCCCCAACAGGAGTGTGCGGAAATGCGAATCGCTCACGGATGTGGCGATGTTGTCTTCCATCGTGCGGATTTTTACCAGGGGCTGACTCGAGCTTAGGCCGCGCACGGCGCTACGCAACGCGGACACTTCTGTGAGCGGCTCCCTCGCAGTGCGCATAACCAGAGACATGGAAAAAATTGGAATCAGTGAGTCCGCCTGACGGTAGGGCAAATACATTTCTGATTGCGCCTCGGTCGCGAGGCTCTGTTTCATATCGCCGACGATTCCCACGATCTCCATCCACGGAATCTGATTATCCGGTACTGCGCCGACTTGAATGCGTTTGCCCAGTGCCGATTGCCCCGGGAAATATTCCTTCGCCATGCTCTCATTTACGACCGCGACGTATGGACTGTGCTCTGTATCCGAATCCGTGATCAAGCGGCCTTGCAGCAGTGGCACGTGGAGCGTTTCCAGATACCCGGCAGTAACGGGACGATAGCCAATGAGAATGTAGTCGTGAGGCGTTTTCGGCGGCCGTCCCTGAATATTGAAATGGATTGCCGAACCGCTGCCGGTCACAGGAAGAACAAGGGCGCCGCCCGCTGATTGCACGCCCGGCAAACTTCGGGCCCGCTCGACCAAGCTATCAAAAAATTCCATTCGCTGCGCCGGTTGTGCGTACGCCTTCGGTGAAAGCGGCAGGTCCGCGACCAACAAATGCGATGGCTCAAAGCCCGGCTGCACATCCTGCAGCCGCGAGAAGCTTCGCATCAGCAATCCCGCGCCAATCAACAGGACAATCGCCAGCGCGACTTCTGTCACCACGAGCACATTGCGCACGCGATGGCGGTGCGTTCCCCCGGTTGTGCCTCGCGACGCGTCACTCAGCGCGGGACGGATATCGACTTTCGCCATTTGCAGCGCAGGAGCGAGACCGAACAAAATCCCCACGAGAAGCGCGACAACCAGAGTGAAGCCGAGCACTTTTCCGTCCAAGCCAATGGTTCCCACAGACGGAATCGTTGGCCCTGCCAGGTCCAGCAACGGCGTCATGATGAGGCGCGCGAGCAGCAACCCGAAAGCCGCACCAACAAGCGCAAGCAAGACACTTTCTGTAAGCAGTTGCCGCACCATTCTCCAGCGTCCTGCACCCAGCGCCACGCGCACTGCGATCTCTTTGTTGCGTGACGTGGCGCGCGCGAGCAGCAGATTCGCGATGTTGCCGCACGCAATCAGCAGAACGAGTGCAACCGCGCCGAGCAGGATGAGCAGTGCCGGACGCACGTTCTTTACCAGCGCGTCCTGCATGCCGCTGACGATCGCGTCCATTCCGGTATCGTAGAGCGGATATTGTTTGACCAAACGCGCCGCGATCGTATGCATTTCCGCCCGTGCTTGTTCGAGCGTAACGCCATGGCGCAGGCGACCAATCGCGACGATGCCGGGATGCCAATTGCGATCGTCGGGCAGTCCATGAGCCCACGGAGCGAATGGCACGAAGACATCCGCTGGCGCGACAATTTGAAATCTCGGCGGCAAAATTCCGGTTACCGTGTAGGGCTGATCGTCAAGAATGATGGTTTTTCCCAAAGCGCTGAGGGAACCGCCAAAATTCCTCTGCCAGAATCCGTAGCTCAATAGAACGACGGCAGGCCCACCGAAGCGGTCCTCATCGGCTGTGAAAGTGTGGCCCTCGAGCGCACTCACTCCCAGTAGCGGAAACAAACTCGCACTTGCAAACTGCGCAGCAAGCCGCTCCGGATCGCCATGCCCGGTCATTGTCATTGGCTGGATATGCAGAGCAGCGATGTCTTCAAATGACCTAGACTGATCGCGAAAATCGACATAGTTCTGATAGGAGGGGTTGAGCGCAGGGAACGAAGGCAGGCTCTCCCAGACGAAACACAGTTTCGTCGAATCGTGAAACGCCAGTGGCCGAAGCAAAACCGCATTCACCACGCTGAAGATTGCACTGTTTGCGCCGATCCCGAGGGCGAGGGTGAGTATGGCGACGGTAGTGAAGCCGGGAGACTTCCGAAGCATACGCAGACCGTAGCGAAGGTCCTGTCCGAGATCCTGCAGCCAAGTCACATGGCGTGTGTCGCGGCATTCTTCCTTGCGCCGTTCGATTCCGCCGAGTTCCAAAAGTGCCAGGCGGTGCGCTTCCTTGCCCGCCATGCCGTTGGCAACATACTCCTCTGTTTTGCGATCGAGGTGATCGCGCAATTCGTCATCGAGGTCGCGATCGGCCTGGTGCCGCTGAAAAAGCGAACGCAATCGTAAAGGCAAGGTGTAATACCAACGTTCCGGTTGCATCGCTTGGCCGCCTCCTTAGGGACTGGCTGCGCTTACGCCTGTTTGAGTTTGATGACTCGCGAGATGGCGCTCGAAAGGCGGTCCCAATTATTCGCTTCTGTCTCGAGGTGTCGCCGACCGAGTCGCGTCAGCGAGTAGTATTTCGCTCGCCGCCCGTACTCCGACGTTTTCCACTCAGCTGTGATCCAGCCTTCCTGCTCCAACTTGTGCAAAGCGGGGTAAAGAGATCCGTCGCTTACCTGCAGGACGTCACGCGACACCTGTCTTAGTCGCTGGCTGACAGCGAAGCCGTTCATGGGCTCGAGCGCGAGAATTTTCAGCAGCAACATGTCCAGCGTACCCTGGACGAGATCGGAAGGTTTGCTCATGTGTATGTCCTCGGTAACCGAGATAAAATACTCTCTTCGGTGGTGGCACGCAAGTCCAGATATCTGCGGGAAATCGCTATTGCTGTTTTACGCCTTCGCCTTGATCGACAGCCGTCCAGTGGACGCCATCTTTCGAGGTTTCAATAGCTACGGTAACGCGGTTAGGTGGATCCCAGTGATAAACGATGCGCTCGCCGTTCTTCTTGCCGGGAACTGGGTCCTGTCCGTGCTCAATCCAGGTATTGCCATTGATTTCCATGCGCGAAACGAACGGATTGTTGCCTTTTTCACCAGCCGCGTACAGCTCGTAGTGCCAATAGGAGTGATCAGCGCTGTTGTACGAGTCGACGACAAGCGATTCGACAGCTTTGCCAGACCAGACGTTGCTGAATGTGCATTCGAGATAGAGATGGTTCGGAGACCAGCGGCAATCCTCGTTCCAGGTCCAGGATCCGGGCTTGCCGGATTTGGTTTTCAGCGTCTTACCGTGAAAGACCCAGCGGCCCACGGAGACATCGAGCTTCTGGGTCTCGGGGGAGGCGCTTTGGGCTATAGCGCGCAAAGAGAAGAACGTGAATCCGGCGCTGCAGATAAGTGCGAAGAGCAGAGTTCGCTTCATGATGGTCTCCTCAGCGACGCGGCGGCTGGCTGAGGCTGCGGCGCGGGACAGAGTGTAACACCTCCCGCTCAATCTTCGCTGGATGGCATAGGACTTTCAAACTAGTACTTTGCTCCCTGCCGCATGAATCGCTTCGCCTATCGGACTGTGGCGAAGATTTTCCTAGACTTAGTTCGAACAAGGGAAACTAGCGTTCTAGACGGAGGGTTGCCGGCTCGCGCCGTACGATCCGATAGGAGCGCGATTTCCAGCGACGAATTACATGGGCAGCGTGCTTCAGGTCCGAAACCTGACAATTGAGTACAGCACTGATGGTGCGGAACCGCACCGGGCCGTAGACAGCGTGTCATTTGATTTGGGTCGCGGCGAAGTTGTCGGGCTGATAGGTGAGTCAGGATGCGGTAAGTCCAGCACTGCGTTGAGCTTACTGGGATTGCTGCCCGGGCGAAGCGCCAGAGTTTCTGGTTCCGTGGTCTTGGGCGGCAGGGAGTTGCTCGGCCTCGCCGAGGCGGAGTTGCAGAAGATTCGAGGTTTGAATATCTCGCTCGTATTTCAGGAGCCTGGAATTTCATTGAGCCCCGTTATGCGGGTCGGCAGCCAGATCGCTGAAGTAATTCGCGCACATCAGAGTTGGGGCTGGAAACGCTGTCGCTCCAAAGCGGAGGTAATGCTCGGACGGATGGGGCTTAACCCTGTCGACCGGATTTATTCTGCATACCCGCACCAATTGAGCGGAGGCCAACGGCAACGAATCGTGCTCGCGCAAGCCTTGTGCTGCGAGCCGGCGATTCTGGTTGCTGATGAGCCGACGGCGTCGTTGGACGCCCGAAGCCAGGCTGATTTCCTGAGTTTGCTTCGACATCTGAAAAAAGAGCTGCAGATTTCGATCCTGCTGATTAGTCACAGCCCGGAACTTCAGGCGAGCATGGCCGACCGGGTAATGGTGATGAAGGGCGGCCGCATCATCGAGGAGGGAAGCATCGAGAAGCTGTACGAAAACCCGGCTCACAATTACACGCGCGCGATGTTGCGACGTACGACTCGCGGCAGAGTCGGCAGCGAGGAGGCAATTTCGTGCTTCAGGGGCAATTCGCCGAATGAACAACGCGGACAATAACGCCCTGCTTCGCGTACGAGGCCTAAGCAAAGAGTACGTCCAGCGGAGTCCGCTCACACGAACGAAGTTCACGATTCATGCACTCAAAAATTTGAATTTGACACTTCGGCGAGGAGCCACACTCGCGGTAGTTGGGGAATCTGGCGCGGGAAAGTCGACCCTCGTCCGCTGCCTGGCGCTGATCGAAAAGCCAACGGCGGGAGAGATCTGGTGGAACGACGTGGACTTGCTGGGATTGAAGAAAAGTGCGCTCTTCCCGATGCGCCGCAAGATTCAGATTATTTTTCAGGATGCCACGTCGGCTTTGAATCCTGGGATGACCGCCGCGGAGCTCGTCGAAGAGCCGCTCGTGATTCAGAAGATTGGCGCAACGGACGAGCGGTGCGCGCGTGTTGCGGAATTGATGGAGCAAGTAGGCCTGTCTGCAAAATGGGCGGACAAGCTGCCCATGGAATTCAGCGGCGGGCAGAGGCAACGATTGGCAATTGCGAGAGCGCTGGCGCTAGCGCCGGAACTGCTAATTCTAGATGAAGCGTTGTCGAATCTTGACCTCGCGAATCAGGAAACGATTTTGCAGCTCTTGCGTGAGCTTCAATCAGCGCGCGGACTGACCTACATCTACATTGCACATGACCTGAACATGGTCGAAGAGGTGGCCGATGAAGTAGCGGTAATGTATGAAGGGCAAATCGTCGAGCAGAAATACGCGCCTGTCATTTTCGCCCATGCAGAGCATCCGTATACGCAAGAGCTGCTGGCCATGGCTCCGCCGCTGAAATCGATCATCGCGACCCGGCAAGAATGGGATCGCCTATGAAGTTTCTCGTCCGGCGTTTTGTCCATGCAATTTTGCTGCTGGTAGGAATCTCCATTCTCTCTTTCGCCCTTTTGCAATGGGCTCCGGGCGGCTTCTTCGATTCCATGCGGCTTGATCCGCGTGTTTCCGTGCAGACGGTGAATGGAATGCGCACGGAATACGGACTTGACCAGCCGTTCATGGTGCGTTACGCGCGATGGATTGGCTCCGTGCTCGAGGGAGACATGGGATTTTCGCTTGCGTATGGTACTTCGGTGGGTCCGTTACTGTGGACACGTGCAAAGAACACGCTTTTGCTGGCGATTTCGGGAACATTGCTTGCATGGCTGATGGCCGTGCCAATTGGAATTTGGAGCGCGTCGAGAAAAGGTACATGGAGCGATAAAGTTTGCGGAATCGCGACGTCGACGCTGCTGACGATTCCTGATCTATTGCTCGCGCTGATGTTGTTGCTGATCGCTGTGCGCACGGGATGGTTTCCCACGGGAGGAATGATTTCGGTCGGAGCCGCACACTCGGGATTTTGGAGCAGTGCATGGGACGTTGCTCGCCACTTGATTCTGCCAGCCTTTGGTCTGGCTTTGGTAACCTTGCCGGTTCTTGTGCGCCATGTTCGTTCGGCGATGATTGACGCGCTTGAGTCGCCATTTATCCAGGCCGCCCGGGGACACGGTGTGCCTCATTCGCGGCTGCTGTTTCGTTACGCGCTTCCGGCAGCATCGAATCCGCTGATTTCGCTGTTGGGATTCTCAATTGCGACGATGCTGAGCGCGTCGGTGATTATTGAAGTCGTGCTGAGTTGGCCCGGCCTGGGGCCGCTGATGGTTCAGGCGATTCTGGCGCGCGACGCCTATGTTGTAATCGGAGTAGTGATGCTGTCCTCGGTGTTCTTGGTCATGGGCAATCTTGCGTCGGATATTCTGCTTTTTGTGAGCGATCCGAGGATCCGAGTGGAGTAACGTTGAAGCGGCGCTACAAACTCTGGCTGACGCTCGCGGTGCTGGCCGCGTTTCACGGGGTGATTTTGTGCGCAGGATTTTTTTCACCGTACAGCTATTCGACGCAGGATCGTGCGCTGCCGTACGCCCCGCCTTCACGAATTCACTTTGTTGACCGGCAAGGAAGAGTGCACCTTCGGCCATTTGTCTATGGTTTGAAAGACGACCCCAAGAATTATGGATCATACGTCGAGGACTTTCAGCAGGTTTGCCGGCTCAGACTGTTCGTTGCCGGGTCGCCGTACAAACTCGCGGGCATTCTTAGAGGAAGCGCGCATCTTTTCGGAGCCGACGCGCCCGCGCGAGTGTTTTTGCTGGGCTCCGATGGTTATGGCCGGGATCAATTTTCGCGATTGCTTTACGGCGGGCAAATTTCGCTGGTGGCAGGCTGGATTGCAGCGGGGTTCTCGATTTTGTTCGGCGGCATCATTGGCAGTTTGGCGGGCTTCTACGGCGGCTGGCTCGACGACGTTCTGATGCGGGGCGGAGAGCTGTTTCTGGCGCTGCCATGGCTTTATCTGCTTTTCGCGGTGCGGGCGGCACTGCCGTTGCAGGTCGCGCAGTGGCAGGTCTTCCTCCTGTTGATCGTGGTGATTGGTCTGATCGGATGGGCGCGTCCCGCACGGCTGATTCGAGGAATTGTGTTGAGCGCGAAAGAGCGCAATTTCGTTACGGCCGCGCGAGCCTTTGGCGCATCGGACACCTATCTCCTGCGCAAGCATATTCTTCCGCAGGCATATGGCGTTATGCTGACGCAAATGACGCTCCTCGTGCCGCAATACATTCTTGCCGAAGTGACGCTCACTTTTCTCGGCTTGGGCGTGAGCGAGCCGATGGCAAGCTGGGGCAGTTTGCTGTCATCCTTGCAGCAATACTATGTTCTGGCCTCGTATTGGTGGATGTTTCTGCCGGCCTTGCTGTTAATCCCTGTATTTCTCTGCTATTACGCGGCGGCCGATGCTCTGCAGGAACGCGTCAAGTCCGTTGCGCTGTAAAAGCTGACAAATCTCTGCTAAGAATTCGGATATGCACAGTGTTTGCATGCGCCGCGTCGTTGCCGTTTGCATGTTGGCTGCACTTGCGTTCGTGTTTGCAATCGAACGAGCACATGGCGTTCAGGCGAAAGAAGAATTGATGGTGACGAGCAGTGCGTTGGGAAAGCCCGGCGGAACAATTACTGTTGCCGTGCGTTCAGACCCTAAGACCCTGAATCCCGTTCTTGCTGTCGATGAGTCCACGCGAGAGATCATCGATTGCATGAATTCGGACTTGATCCACATCAATCGGGAAACGCAGAAAACCGAGCCGGCCCTGGCCAAGTCGTGGACCGTCTCGCGCGATGGAAAGACTTTCACTCTTCAACTACGGCGCGGCCTGAGGTTTTCGGATGGGCAACCGTTCACAGCAGACGATGTGGTCTTCAGTTTCGAGCTTTACTTGGATGAAAAAATCCATTCTCCACAGCGGGACTTGCTCATTGTCGGTGGCAAGCCGATTTCCGTAAGAAAGCTCGATGATTACACGGTGCAATTTCAGTTGACCGAGCCCTATGCCGCAGCGGAACGAATTTTCGACGGATTGGCGATTCTGCCGAAACACGTTCTCGAAAGCGCCTACAAAAATGGAACATTCTCCAAATTATGGGGAGTGTCAGCGCCGCCGAACGAGTTCGCCGGGCTCGGGCCATTTCGCCTGAAGGAATATGTGCCCGGCCAGCGCATCGTTCTCGAACGGAATCCTTACTACTGGAAAGAAGATCGCGCCGGGCACCGGTTACCATATATCGGTCAACTCGTGTTTCTTTTTGTTCCCAGCGAGGATGCTCAGGTGATTCGTTTTCAGGCTGGGGATACGGATTTGTTGAGTCGGTTCGGCGCCGAGGATTTTGCGGTGTTGCAACGGGAACAAGCCGCGAAAGGATATGCGCTTCAGGATTTGGGCCCGGGACTCGAATACAGCTTTCTCTTCTTCAATCTCAACAATCTGGACGGGAAGAATTTGCCAGCGATCGCGCAGAAGCAATCGTGGTTTCGAGACGTGCGTTTCCGTCAAGCTGTCTCAGCCGCGATTGACCGCGATGGAATTGTGCGCCTTGTGTACAACGGCCGCGCAACGCCGCTCTGGAGCCAAGTGACTCCAGGAAACAAGCTTTGGGTGGATTCGTCGCTAGCGGACCCGCCCCAGTCGGTTGATCGTGCGCGCGAACTGCTGCGAAGCGCAGGGTTCTCGTGGAGCAACAGCGGCAACTTGGTTGATGCGCGCGGCCAGCCAATTGAGTTTTCCATCTTGACGAGCTCGTCGAACGCGGAGCGCTCGAAAATGGCGACGCTCATACAGGACGACCTCACGAGATTGGGAATGAACGTGCACGTCGTGTCTTTGGATTTCAGCGCGATGGTGGACAGGCTGCTCAATAGCTTCGACTACGAGGCGGCGGTAATGGGCTTGGCGAGCGGCGACGCCGATCCCGAATCAGAGATGAATGTGTGGTTGTCGAGCGGCGGCACGCATTTATGGAATTTGACCGAGTCGAAACCAGCGACGCCATGGGAAGCCGAGATAGATCAACTGATGAACGAGCAGCAGGTCACGTTGAATTACGCCCGGCGGAGGCAGCTTTACGATCAAGTGCAGCGGATTGTCGCGCAAGAGCTGCCGTTGATTTGCCTGGCAAGCCCGCATGTTTTGGTCGGCGCGAAAAATTGCGTCGGGAACTTTCATCCGGCGATCCTCGAACCGTACGTGCTGTCGAATGTGGATGAGCTTTATGTCCATTAGATCGCAGGGATGAAGGCGAGACGTGCCGCGAACATCTTCAGTGATGCTGAAGAGCCGTCCTGCATGGGCCGATCCACAGCTCGTCAAAGAATGTCTTCGCGGCAACGAGGAGGCATGGGCTGCGCTCATCGACAAATACAAGAAGCTCATCTTTTCGATTCCCATCAAGTACGGTTTATCAGCGGATGATGCGACGGAAATTTTTCAGGCGGTTTGTGTCGAGCTTTTGTCGGAGCTTCCGAAGCTTCGGCAGCCGAAGGCCTTGCCGAAGTGGATCATGCAAGTAGCTGTGCACAAATGCTTCCATCACAAACGTCAAATGCAGAGGACAGAGGCTCGCGATCCGGACAATGAATCATTCGACGCGAGTACTCCTGCGCGCGCAGAAGGCATCTTGCGTGAAGCGGAAGAGGAGCAAACGCTGAGGAATGCGATATCGGATCTTCCGCCGCGATGCCGGCAGCTGATTCAAATGCTATTTTTTGAAGAGCCGCCTCGGCCTTATGAACAGCTTGCCGCCGAGCTTGGGCTTTCCACAGGATCGATCGGTTTTATTCGCCAGCGCTGCCTGGAGCGTTTGCGAAAACGCCTGACTGAAACGGGATTCTAGTGGCTCGACGAAAAAAAAGGGAGTCACTCCCGGCGAAATTGATCGCTGATTTGGCGAAGCTCGGCGATGATGCGAGCCGCGCACGTTACCTTTCACGACACCCAAAGGCTTGTACTGCGAGCACCGCGCAACAGCTAAACGAAGTTGTTCGCACCAAGCTGCGCGTAGACACTCACGAAGCACTTTCTCTTGCCGAAGCTGCTGTCGACATCGCACGCAAATCACGCGACCAGGAGATTCTGGGACGCACGCTGCGCTCTAAGGCAAATGCGCTTTACATGATTGGCGACAATCAGAAAGCGCTCGATTTCCACAATCAAGCCATTCAGATCTTCCGCAAAATTGGCAATGCGACAGAGGAAGCGCGCACGCTGATTCCGTCGATTCAACCGTTCATTTTGCTGGGCGAATACGACCGCGCTTTCGCCGCAGCGGAAGAAGCCAGGAAAATCTTCGAAGGCGTCGGCGACAAGCAGCGGCTTGGACATCTCGAAATCAACGTGGGAAATATCTATCACCGGCAAGACCGATTCGAGGAAGGCATTGCCTGCTACGAGCGCGCATACGAAATGCTGTTGCCATTTCGCGATGCGGAAGGCCTCGCCGTAGCGCTTTACAACATGTCCGTGTGTCTGATCACACTGAATGATTTTCCGCGTGCACTCGCGACATACGAGCGCGCGCGCGAGATGTGCGTTCAGCACGAGATGAAGCTGCTGGTGACGCAGGCGGACTACAACATCGCCTATCTCTATTACCTGCGTGGAGAATACAGTCGCGCGATCGAAATGCTTCGAGGGACGCGCCAAAAATGCGAAGAAAACGGTGACGCGCACGTTTGGGCGCTTTGCTACTTGGATTTGTCGGAGATCTACCTCGAATTGAATTTGAGCGCCGAAGCGCAGGATGTCGCCCACGAGGGATATTTGCGTTTTCAGAAACTGGGAATGGGTTACGAGGAGGCAAAGTGCCAGGCAAACGAGGCTATGGCGTTGAGCCAGGTAGGGAAAGCTCTTCGCGCGATCGAACTCTTCGAGCAGGCACGCCTTAAGTTTGTTCGCGAAAAGAATCTCGTCTGGCCGTGGCTAGTCGATCTTTACGAAGCGCTCGTACTGTTCAACGAAGGGCGCTTGTTTGAATCGCGGCGACTGTGCAAGCGAGCCGCGGAATTCTTTGAGACTTCCTTTCTTCCGGGTAAAGCGGTGCTGTGCCATTTGCTCCTGGCTCGAGTGTCGCTCCGGACAGGGGACTTGCCCATTGCGCGCGCCGAATGTGAGAAAGCGCTTAGCCGGCTGGCCTCTTTGGAAGCGCCGACGCTGCGATATCAGGCGGAGTTTTTGATGGGGCAGATACAAGAGGCAGTGAATGACCGCGCTGGCGCGTATGAATCATATCAACGGGCGCGCGCGGCCCTGGAGGCGTTGCGAAGCGCTCTCCGCGGCGAAGAACTGAAGATTGCTTTCATGAAGAACCGACTCGAAGTGTACGAATGCCTGGCGGCCCTGTGCTTAAGCGACGAGTCCAAGGGGAATGCCGCCGAGGAATCGTTTGGTTACATGGAGATGGCGAAGTCACGAAGCTTGGCCGAACTCCTCGTGCATCACGTACAAGCGATCCCCGCAACCACGGATGCAGGACAGAGCGGCTTAGTGCGACGGATTCGAGAAATGCGCGAAGAGTTGAACTGGTATTACCGGCGGTTGGAGCAAGAGCAACTTCGCAGCACCGATCCTTCGCCTCAGAGAATCGAAGCCCTCCAGAAACAGACCCTCGCCCACGAAAACGAACTGTTACGAGCCTTGCGCGAGCTGCCGGCCCCAGAGATGGACCTGACATTCAATCAACAGCAAACGCTGGCTTCGCTTGAAACCGTTCGCGCATCGATGCCGACGGAAACAGCACTGGTTGAATACTTTTCGATCCACGATGAATTTGTTGCAGCGGTTTTGACCCGCGACAGATTGGAAATCGTGCCGGTCACTCCTGTGTCACGCGCCGTCAATTTGCTTCGCATGCTGCATTTCCAGATGGCCAAGTTCCATCTTGGCGCGGAGTATGTGCAGCAATTCGAAGGACCTCTGTTGGACGCAGCGCGAGCGCACCTCGGTGAACTGCATCAAGAGTTGATGGCTCCGTTGCGCGAGCGTCTGAACGCCCGTCACCTCGTGATCGTCCCGCACGGCATCCTGCACTACTTGCCGTTCCATGCCCTGTTTGATGGCGAGCGCTACATGATCGATGAACACACGATGTCCTACGCGCCGAGCGCCACGATTTTTTCTTTGTGTCAGCAAAAGGCACCCACGGCATCACGGAAATCTCTAATCTTTGGGATCCCCGACGCCGCGGCACCTCTTATTGAAGAAGAAACACAATCGGTTGCTGGCATCCTGGAGAACGCCAAGCTCCTCTTGGGAAACGAAGCAAACCAGCAAGCACTGCGAACGCAGGGGTCGCAAAGCCGGCTGATTCACATCGCGACACACGGGACTTTCCGGCAGGATAACCCGATGTTCTCGGGAATCAAGCTGGGCGACGGATACCTGAGCCTCTACGACCTCTATCAGCTCAAACTTGACGCGAATCTGGTCACGCTCAGCGGCTGCGCCACGGGCCTCAATGTTGTTACTGCTGGAGATGAGCTGCTAGGGCTGATCCGCGGGCTGTTGTACGCGGGGGCCCGGTCGGTTTTGTTAAGCCTCTGGAATGTGCACGATCGAAGTACGACTGACTTCATGAGGTGCTTCTATAAGCACCTTAAGGGCGAGGCTGATAAGGCGTCCGCGCTACAGGGAGCTGTGCATGATGTGCGTCGCCGCTACCCCCACCCCTACCACTGGGCCCCGTTCATCTTGACCGGCAACATTTCGGCTGCGTAAAGCCCCCAAACAATTCTTCCTTGATCCCTATATTTTTGAGTCTAGTCGACACCCTTATGGATAGGCATGGAAAAACATTTGGGGCGGTAAGCTACTGAACGGGATGGAGTTGTTCAATTCTTGGGGGGAGGCGAGATGAAGCACTTTTCGTTGGAAGAGTGGGTGGATTTCGCAAGAGAGGTTGTGGACGGGAGCAGGAAGGAGCTTATGCAAGCGCACTTGGACAGCGGTTGCAAGCAATGCGGCGAGGTCTTGAAAACGTGGAGTCGAGTAAGTGACGCCGCACGGCGTGATCGTTTTTACGAGCCGGCGGAGGCTGCTACGCGCATGGCCAAGGGCCTACTGCCGCTGCATAGCAAGGTGGCTAAGCCGTCTGTTGCGCGACTGCTGTTTGACAGTTTTCGTAATCCGGTGATCGAGGGGGTTCGGTCGGCCTCAACTAGTGCGCGGCAGATGCTGTACGGGGTGGGCACTTATCGAATCGACCTGCGAATGGAGCCGCAGATGGATTCGGACAAAATTTCCTTGGTGGGGCAGGTGCTGAACTCCGCGGACCCGGTAAAAGCTGGCGCTCAGGTCACGGTAACTCTCTTACGCGGAAACAAGGTTTTGGGAGAATCCCAAACGAATTCCCTGGGAGAGTTTCAATTGGAGTGTTCATTGGAAGGGCAGCTTCAATTGCAGCTGGCGCTCCCTCGCCTGCGCGACATCAAGATCCCCCTATTGGTTCCCTCGGTGCCTACTGTGACAGGCGTTTTGGATGCTGATGATTCTAAGTCAGTTAAGGAAAGGCAATCCAGGCAGGACGTTCGTACTAGGAAGAAAGGCTGATTTTGAAGAGGTCGAAAGTGTCCGCTTGTACCATTGAGGCTCACGTTGGTCTTAGCCAGACTAGAACCTCGGAACGGACAAAACGGCCAAAGGAGCAGTCATCATGAAACGGTTAACCTGGCTCTTGGCAGTACTGATTCTAGCGCTATGCCCCACAGCAGCTTCGGCTCAGGGACTTCTTGGTGGGCTGCTATCTGGCGTTACGCAAACAGTCACCACGGTGGTCGGTGACCTGTTAGGCCAACCACAAGCTGTAATTGTGCGGACGAATCAGGGCCGGGTCGGCCTGGAAAATATTTGTCTCGTGAATGGCTGCACAGTGGTTCGCAACCTCGACGGGCAGAACCAGGTCTTCCTAGTCAAGCCAGCCCAGGGGCTGCTGCCGCAAGTCCTCGCGTCCGTTCTCAACCTGGTGACCGGAATTCTCGATGCTGAACCTGATCAGCTGGTCGTCATACCGCCGTCTTCGAGCGCAGGTCCGTCTCAGACGGCGATTCCCTCAGGCTTGTATCAGCAGACGCTGGTCAGCTATTACGGCTCCGCAGTTTGGTATGGCTACGCAACGCAACCAGCCACCCAAATCATTGACTTACCGCAGGCTCAGAAAGCTTTTCGGCTAACCGGAGCAGGAATCGTCGCAGACATCGACACAGGCGTCGACCCAAACCATCCGGCTCTCAAACCAGTTTTGCTTCGGGGATATGACTTCACACGCAACCAACCCGGCGGTTCGGAAATGCTGGATCTGAATGGCGCGACCGGCTCGGCGTGCAGTTCATGCCAGGCAGCGTTCGTTGATCAGCATACAGCTGCGATGCTTGATCAGCACACGGCCGCCATGTTAGACGGGACGCCATATTCCGCGTTCGGCCACGGGACCGAAGTGATGGGAATGATTCACTTGGTCGCTCCGACAGCTCGCTTGCTCCCAGTGAAGGCTTTCGGCGCCGATGGAAGCGGCACGCTGTCGAACATCATCAGTGGCATTTACTACGCTGTTCAGAATAAGGCAAACGTCATCAATATGAGCTTCGAGCTTTCCAGCAGTTCAACCGAATTGAGTAATGCTATTAACTATGCAAACTCAAACAGCGTCGTCTGCGTAGCGTCGAGCGGTAACGACGGCAAAAACGAGGTGGTGTATCCAGCAGGTCTTCAAAATGTGATGGGAGTTGCTTCGACCAATGACTTTGATCAGCGCTCAAGCTTCTCCAACTTTGGTAACCAGGTCGTCTGGGTGGCCGGGCCCGGCGAGAACGTCATTACGACTTATCCGTTTGGTACTTATTCGACGACGTCCGGCACCTCGTTCACATCGCCGATGGTTGCGGGTACAGTGTCCCTCTTGATCAACATGCACCCGCAAATGAATCAATCCACCGCCGCCAAAGCGATTGCG
Organism: Candidatus Acidiferrales bacterium; assembly: GCA_035264005.1. Taxonomy (GTDB): domain Bacteria; phylum Acidobacteriota; class Terriglobia; order Acidiferrales; family UBA7541; genus DAHUXN01. The sequence continues at coordinate 286 of DATFQU010000027.1, read as the reverse complement.
AATGCGAATTCGATCGGGCCGAATATGGGAAATGGAGAACTCGATATTTTCACAGCGCTGTCGTGGCTTGCTCGGCAATGAATGACGACCGGTCGATGAAGATATGCTGACGACGGGCATTTCCGAAAACACAACGAATCTAGCAGTCGGTGCCGCGCTCGCCCCAAGCGGGATTCGGCACCCGGAGGCAGATTCTTTGCGAGCGCCATTGCGTATCAAGGAGGTTGAGGAACAGCTCCTTGCGCTGCGCACTTCGGTGGTCTGCTCGTTTAATCAACTCTTGGAC
>DATFQU010000026.1:0-4108 GCA_035264005.1 Candidatus Acidiferrales bacterium | reverse complement strand
GGATTCGAGCACTGAAGATGCACTGCGGCGTTTCCAGTCCGCGAACGGTTTACCGCCAACGGGCAAACTGGACGCGCTCAGCCTGCAGAAGATGGGATTGGGTTCCGACGTCGCAGGCGTGAGCGCGCCGCGAACAGTTACGCCGGGGGATTCGGCGGCATCCTCCAGTTCTCCGACGCCAAAAACCCCAGGGCAGTGAACTGCTACTTCGAGTGTTTCACCCTTCGTCGAAAACCGTGCGTTCTCTTGCTGCGGGCGGAGCGGCGTCGGTTTTTTGTTGGACAATATGTCACTGAATTTTAATTCCACAGAGTTCGTCTGGACATGTAGGCTGGATGTATGACGGTTTCGGAATTTGACCTGATTGTGATTGGCTCAGGCCCCTCAGGGCAGAAGTCCGCGGTGGCGGCTGCGAAACTCGGCAAGCGCGTGGCCGTGGTAGACCGCAACCAGATGATCGGCGGCGTGTGCGTCCATACAGGGACGATACCCAGCAAGACCCTGCGCGAAGCGATTCTCCATCTAAACGCCTACACAGACGGCTCGCCGTCCAGCAATGGCGACAGCGATACAAACATTTCAGTGCAGGATCTGGCGTACCGCGTGCAGTCCATCATTTCGCGCGAGACGACAGTGATTCGCGCGCAATTGAAGCGCAATCGCATCGCCGTGATTGAGGGCGCGGCACGCTTTGCGGATCCCCATACGCTGCAAGTTGAATCGCCCAATCAGACCACGACGGTACGCGGCGAGCACATCGTCATTGCGTGCGGCACGCGGCCGGCACACTGCGCGGAAATCGTGTGTGATGGGAAACGCGTGATTGATACGGACCAGCTTCCGACGATGCATGGTGTTCCGCGTGAAGCGATTGTGGTTGGTGCGGGCGTGGTCGGAATCGAGTACGCATCGTTCATGGCGGCGCTCGGAACTGAAGTGACGCTGATCGACCAGCGGCCGACGATTCTGGATTTTGTCGACCGGGAGATTGTCGAGGCGCTGTGCTATCACCTGCGGCAGGCGGGGATGACGTTCCGGCTCGGCGAAAAAGTGATGCGTGTTGGCATTGATGACCAACGAGACCGCGTGTTTGCAGAATTGGAAAGCGGAAAACGAGTGCAGGCGGACGTCCTTCTGTACGCAGTGGGTCGGCAGGCGAATGGGGATCAACTGAATTTGCAGGCGGCAGGATTGCAGGCAGATGCGAGAGGGCGCCTGCGCGTAAACCGTTCTTTGCAGACCGATGTGCCGCATATTTATGCGGTGGGCGATGTGATTGGGTTCCCGGCGCTGGCGAGCACTTCAATGGAGCAAGGTCGCCTCGCGAGTTGCCACATGTTCGGCGTTCCCTTTGTGCACATGGCGGAACTTTTTCCGTACGGGATTTACACGATTCCGGAAATCTCGATGGTGGGACAGACGGAAGAGCAACTCACGATGAAGAAGGTGCCGTACGAAGTGGGAATCGCAAAATACGCAGAGCTGGCGAAAAGCATGATGCTTGGCGACGAGAGCGGAATGCTGAAGCTCCTTTTTGAGCGAAATACGCACGAGCTGTTGGGAGTTCACGTGATCGGCGAACGCGCCACAGAAATCATTCACATCGGGCAAGCCGTGCTTTCCTACGGCGGGAAGATCGATTATTTCCGCGATGCGGTTTTCAACTATCCGACATTGGCAGAAGCGTACAAGGTTGCGGCGTTGGACGGCTTGAACAAACTCTGAGGCAGTTCGGTTTTCTCCACGGCATTTCCTTCCTGTTGGCTTCGTGAGCGTTTCAAGAACTTCCATGGGCGGAAGATTCCGCCGAGAGCGATTGCGGTCAGAAGTATGACGACCGGATCCATCGGCAGGCTATAACGCGGAAGTGCGAGTGTGGCGTAGTACGCGCAGGGAAAAATGAGGGGAAAAACAGCGAGAGGAAAGGCGTAAATGCTGAGGCGGAAGCAGAGAAGGATGATTCCCAAGAGCGCGCCGACGGCAATCGCGATGTTGAAAAGCAAGACGTAACGGAACCAAGGCGAATCGTCGGCCTCGAAGTCAGCGAATGGGTGAGAGGTCCCTCCCGACCAGATGGAAACGAAGCGCTCGCCGACAAGCCAAGCTTCGCGCGAAGGATGAGCTTCGATGTAACGAACCGCTTCGCGCTGCTTGAAGCGCATGTAGTTCATCTCGCCCATCTCGATGTATTGCTGGCGCTCAGGCTGATCGTTGATGGGATGAAGGTTGCCAAGCCAGGGCGGTGCAGCCTGGGGATTGTTGCCGAGCCAGAGCTGGAGGCCAAGAACGGAGCGCAAGGGCACGAATCTGTGGAACACGGAGTAGTTGCGCACGGTCCACGGGATGCAGCAGAGGATGGCGACGCACAAAGCGATGGTCGGCAGAGCGAGCCAGGGCTGGTGCTGTTTGCGGAGACGATAGGCGAGCCAGATGAGCAGGAACGGTAAAACGGAAGCTAGAGTCGGGTTGGTCATAAGCGTGAGGCCCCAGAGCAGGCCGTAGCCAATCCAGTCGCGCGAACGTGAGGTTTCGATGAGAGCGAGCGTGGCCCACAGAATAATGGCGGCGAGGAGAGCGGAGAGACATGCTTCCCACATACTTTGAAATGTGAGCAGAATGGCGTTTGGGAAGAGGGCCCAAAGCCACGCGGCGCCGGCGCCAAGTCCCGTGCCGGAGATGCGTTTTCCGGCAAAAAATATTGGGATGCAGGTCAGCGAAGCGAAAAGAATATTGAGGCTTGTGGCAGCGAGATACGCGTTGAGTGTATAGACTCCGCAGATGCGAAAGATCCCGGCGAGAAGCGCCGGGTAGACGGGAGTCATCCAAGCGGTTGGGCCTGTGTTGACGCGAAAGGGCGAAGCAAAACCCTGACCTTTCGCGACGGAAACGGCGATATTGCCGGATTCAAACATGAAGGGGATGACGCTTAGAGCTTGATGGGAATGTTCGTTGACGTAATTCCAGGTGAAGCCGACTCGAATGCCAAGAGCGACGATGACGATCAGAGTGAGCGATGTAAAGAAGCCGCGAAGTTTTCGCTGCACAAACGGGGCTTTATTGCTGGGCTGTGTTTCTACGGGCACGGTTTCGTTTCTCCGGAATGATTATTTACACGCGGATTCGAGCTACGTAAACTGAATTTACGAGAGTATCCACAAGAGCATGGCGCGCAAGCGAAAGAAACCGAAGTTCGAAAAGGGAACGGAGGCGCGGCGAATTGCGCGCGAAAGCGCGGGACCGCCACCTGCGGCGCGCGTCATTCCGGACCGGCGACGCAAACCTCCCAAACACAAGAAATCTTTGATTGATGAAAGCTCGATCTAATGAAGTTTAGGTTCCGACGGAACCTAGCCTTTGGAGCCTCAACCCGGGCGGTGATCCGGAACTTTTTCGCCAGGGCGAAAAAGGGGTTGCGCAGGTTTCCCTGAGACAGAAGCGACTTCCGCGGAAATTGCTTCGAGATCCTTCTTGGTGAATCCGCTGGAAAATGTGCGAACTTTGCCGTCGGGCTGAATGAAAAAGATCGAGGGCACGTTGGCCAAGCCGTATTGTTTGGTGACTTTGTAGCCGTCCGCATCGATTAGAGCTGGGAATTTCACGCCAAATTCATGCAGGAATTCACGGGTGTCGGAGGCGTTGTCTTGAGACACGCCCCAAAAACTGACATGCGAGTCGCCATACGTCTCGTAAATGCGCTGGAGAAAAGGAAAAGTGAACTGGCAGACCGGGCAGCTGATTTTGAAAAACGCGGCGAGAACGGGACCTTTCTTGAGAGCGTCCGCGAGAGAGAACTGCTGTCCGTTGAGGCCGCCAAGCTTGAATGCTGGCGCCGCCATTCCGGCCTGAACCTTGGGCATTGAGTGCCTCCAAAAACTCGCACAACTGCAAACACCTAATCATCCAGCTGTTCATTCGATTGTAACAAACGGCTGGACGATGCACAAAACAGGAGCTTTCTTTAGTGGATGTGCTTGGTTTTCTTTTGGAGGTAGTCCATCAACAGGTACTGGCCCAAATTGTAGGGCGTTGTGAAGTAAGCTTTACCGCGGCAGAGTTCGGTGACTTTTTGAACAAAGTGCACGAGGCTGTAGTCGCTGGCGAGCATGAA
>DATFQU010000025.1:0-4270 GCA_035264005.1 Candidatus Acidiferrales bacterium | reverse complement strand
CTTTTTTGCGAATGCCCTGCTGCGCCAACTCTTCCGCCGTCCCGTAACGCACCGTAATCTCGCGATCCTCGAAAATAATCTCGTTGACGCGCTGCTCCGCTTCGTCCAAATGCCGTGCCACCACGGACGACGCCGCCAAATCGATGGTCGAAATATCGCGGCCCAAATGAAACGAAACGGTCTGAAATCCGAACAGCTCGATGAATGCCGCAGAAAGCATGTGCTGGGCGGTGTGCTGCTGCATGTGATCGAAGCGCCGCTGCCAGTCGATGACACCATGCACTTCCGTCGACACAACCGGCCGTTCGACAGCGTGAACAATTTCATCGCCGTGCTCGTCCGACACGTCAACCACAGCCACATCGTTCAACTTGCCTGTGTCGAACGGCTGTCCGCCCGACGTGGGATAAAACGCGGTGCGGTCGAGCCGCAGATGCCAGCGATCGCCCGCGGGTTCACACGCAATCACGGCCGCATCGAATTCGCGCAGGAATGCGTCGTCGTAGTACAGCCGCTCCGTCGCCACTTTTCGATGCTTGCTCGCCGAATCCATCGAACCTCTTAGCCGCCGTTATTCAACGCCTTCTGCCACGCCTCGTTGTACTTGTAGCCGCATCCGGTATTGAACAGCACGACCGTATCATCAGGCTTGATCCATTTCTTCGCCGCCAGCTTGCGCGCCGCTACAACCGTCGCTGCTCCTTCGGGCGCAGCGTACATGCCTTCTTTCGCCGCAAGCTCCTTGCTCGTCGAAAGAATTTCCTCGTCGCTCGCCGCAACTGCAGTCCCGTTGCTCTCGCGGATCGCCTGCAGGATCAGAAAGTCACCCAGAGCCTTCGGCACGCGCAAACCCGACGCAATCGTCGCCGCATTCGCCCACATCGGAGCGCTCTCTTCTCCCTTTTCGAACGCCTCCACAATCGGCGCGCAGCCGCTGGCTTGTACCGTCACCATACGCGGACGCTCGCGCCCGATCCAGCCCATCGCTTCCATTTCCTCAAATGCCTTCCACATTCCAATCATTCCGACGCCGCCGCCCGTGGGATAAATAATCACGTCCGGCAATTTCCCTTCGAACTGCTCCCACAGCTCATATCCCATCGTCTTTTTGCCTTCGATACGGTACGGCTCTTTTAGCGTGGTCACTTCGTACCATCCATGCTTCTCTTTGTTTTCCGCCACGTACTTTCCGCAATCGGAAATCAAGCCGTCGAGTTTGCGCACGTCCGCGCCGAACGCGCGACATTCCATTTCATTCGCGAGCGGCGTATCCACAGGCATGACGATCACGGCCGGCATTTCCGCCTTCGCCGCGTAGGCCGCCAGCGCTCCTCCGGCATTTCCCGCCGTCGGCGTGGCGAGCGCCTTCGCACCCAACTCCTTTGCGCGGCTCACCGCTGCGGCCATTCCTCGCGCCTTGAAGGAGCCGGTCGGATTGAGTCCCTCATCCTTAATGAATAAGTTGCGCAAACCGATAGCGCTTCCCATTTGCTTGGCATGCAACAGCGCGGTCATTCCTTCGCCGAGTGTTACGCATTCGCGGGACGGCAGCACTTCCTCGTAACGCCACATCGTCGCCGGACGCGACCGCAGCGCCTCCCGCGTCAGCGTCTTTGCCGCCGCTTTCAAATCATAACGAGCCAGCAACGGGCCGCCGCAATCGCATAAATTGCGAAGTTGATTGTGTGGATGGGTTTTCTTGCACTTGGAACATTCCAGATGAGTGATGGATGTTTGCAACGTATTTTTCATAAGGAAAAAAGTCTAGCACATCTGTACGCCGCGTCGCGTTGTGCAATACCCGATAATTTATTTTTTGGAAGACGCATGACGCGGAAAGACATCCGAGCGTGTATACTCACCCGCGCGCCGTGCATCGTATGAGCCCCAAATGTGACACAGGAGATATCGCAATGAACGAACACCCTACCGCAGCCGCCTTCCCTGATCCCAGTCAAATCATGCAGGTCGGACTCAGCTTTTGGGCTTCAAAGACTCTGCTCAGTGCTGTGGAGCTGGGACTGTTCACAGAATTGGCGAAGAAACCGGCGAGTCTTCAGACGCTTACGAACCGTCTCGGCCTCCATCCGCGCTCGGCGCACGATTTCTTGGATGCTCTGGTCGCTTTGGGATTTCTCGTTCGGGAAAATGGCGAATATTCTAATTCTCCCTCGACGGAGTTTTTCCTCGACAGGAATAAATCGACCTACATCGGCGGAATGCTCGAGATGGCCAATTCCCGCCTCTTTCGTTTTTGGAACAATCTGACGGAAGCGCTGCGCACGGGCGAGCAACAGAACGAGTCCAAGGGCGGCGGCGAAAGCCCATTCGTCGCTTTGTATGCCGATCCTGAAAGGCTCGCGCAATTTCTTAGCGCAATGACCGCGATCAGCAATGGAGCGAATCGCCTTATCGCCGCTCAATTTCCTTGGAAAAACTACAAAAGCGCCGCTGACATCGGGACCGCACAAGGTGACTTAGTCGTCCAAGTCACGTTCGCCAATCCGCATTTGACTGGCATTGGATTCGACCTGCCGCAGGTTCGTCCGATTTTCGAGAACTACGTCGCCGCCCACGATCTCTCGTCGCGAGTGAAGTTCCAACCGGGCAGCTTCTTCGACGAGCCGATGCCACATGCTGACGTGCTGATGATGGGCCACATTCTGCACGATTGGAATCTGGACGAGAAAAAGATGCTCATTCGCAAAGCGTTTGAAGCCCTTCCCCTTGGAGGCGCGCTCATCGTGTACGACATGATCATCGACGACCAGCGTTCGCAGAACTCCTTCGGCCTGCTGATGAGCCTGAACATGCTAATCGAAACGCCCGGCGGCTTCGACTACACCGGCGCAGATTGCATGGACTGGATGAAAGAAGCAGGCTTCACCCAAACGCGCGTCGAGTATCTTTGCGGCCCCGACTCCATGGTCATCGGCATCAAATAGGTAGCCAACTCGCGCAAATCAGCTATTCACACTCGAAATTCTCCACGCGCGATTCCGCGGCGGTTACAATGCTGCGATGCCCATTCGCCTCATTGCCATGGATATTGATGGCACGCTCCTCGACAATCGCCACGAACTCCCTGACGCGAATCGCGACGCAATCCTCGAAGCTCACTCGCGCGGCGTTGAAATCGTTCTCGTCACGGGGCGCCGCTTCGATTTTGCGCGACCAATCTCGGAAGGTATTCCGTGCGAAATCGCGCTCATCATCAACAATGGCGCGCTGATCAAATCCAAGAATGGCGAAACGCATCTTCGCCGCCTGTTGCCGCGCGCTATCGCTCTCGAAGTCCTTCGCGCAACGCACGAATTCCGCTCGGGCGCGGCCGTGGTCTTCGACAGGCCACGCGAAAACCAGGTGATGTTCGAACACATCGACTGGAACGACCCAGTCAGCGGCGGCTATTACCAGCGCAATCGCGAATATGTCGCCGAGTGCGCGCCGCTCGAAGGCTGCCTTACGGAAGATCCGATTCAGGTGATGTTCGTCGGCTCCGTCGCCCGCATGCGCGCCGCGCTGGCCATCGTTCGAAACATGGATTGCTCGCCGCAATTCGGCCTCGCGCACACGGAATACGAGCATCGCGACCTCAGCATCCTCGACGTGATTTCCAGCGGCTCCTCCAAAGGCGCTGCTTTGGCCGAATGGGCGCGCCACCGAGGAATCGCCCGCGATGAAATCATGGCTCTCGGAGACAATTGGAACGATCGCGACATGCTCGAGTTCGCCGGATTACCTATCGTGATGGGAAACAGCGTTGCGGAGTTGAAATCTCTGGGCTGGCCCGTTACCCTATCCAATGACGATTGCGGCGTGGCCGCGGCCATCCGCAAGTACGTGCTCGACATCAAAGAGACCAGTCGCAAATGAACCTTCTTCGCTACGCCGGTCTTAGTCTTCTGATTTGCCAATTTGCTGTGCTCCTTGCCCCCAGTGCGCACGCCGACTATGCCGTGCTTCGCGCCGGTCAAAGATTGCATATCAGCGGCTACCTGCGTCAAGGCTCGAGAATCCTGCTCTACGTTGGAGGCGGCAGCGTTCTCGTCGACTCTGCTGATGTTGTTCGTTTCGAACCGGAAGACACGTTCACCCCAGCGCCTCCCGGCGACGCGACCAAAGCGCCGTTCGCAGCGCAGATTCGCGCCGCAGCCGAACAAAACGGCGTGGATGCGAAGCTGGTCTCCAGCGTGATTGCCGCGGAGTCAAATTTCGACTCGCGCGCTGTTTCGCCCAAGCACGCCATGGGCTTGATGCAGTTGATGCC
>DATFQU010000024.1:0-8583 GCA_035264005.1 Candidatus Acidiferrales bacterium | reverse complement strand
ACTACGGGTTGTTGATTTGTTTGCTGGGATGCATACTTCGTACGCATCCCAGCAAATGCTGTACTCCCTGACCTGCGTTTCGTCGATTTGCTTCTCCCGTCTGGAGGGAAGTGAAGGATGAGTAGAAAAGTCGTTGGGTATCTCTTCGTTCTTTTTCTCGGATTTTCTTCTTCGCTCCCTAGCTTCGCGCAGCAGTCGAATCTTGCACCGACACCACCCATGGGCTGGAACAGCTGGAACCACTTTGCGAGTCGCATTGATGACCAGATTGTGCGCACCGAAGCCGACGCGATGGTTTCCAGTGGAATAAAGGCTGCGGGTTACACGTACCTCGTCATCGATGACACCTGGGCAGGTCAGCGCGACGCAAATGGCAATATCCAGCCAAATAGCAAGTTTCCAGACATGAAGGCGCTCGCTGATTACGTGCACAGCAAGGGTCTCAAGCTCGGAATTTACTCGTCGCCGGCCGCAAAGACTTGTGCGGGCTACGAAGGCAGTCTGGGACACGAAGAGCAAGATGCGCAGACCTATGCGAATTGGGGTATGGACTACCTCAAGTACGACTGGTGCCAACAGCCCGCGAGCGTTGATGAGATGCAAGCCGCTTATACGAAAATGCACGACGCATTGCTGAAGACTGGGCGCCCGATCGTTCTGAGCCTCTGTGAATATGGATGGCACAAGGTGTGGGAATGGGGTCCGTCGGTGGGCGGGAATCTGTGGCGGACCACCGGCGACATCAGTGACCGGTATTACTCAATGGCGGAGATCGGCTTCGACCAAAACGGCCTTGAAAAATACGCCGGGCCCTGGCACTGGAACGACCCCGACATGCTTGAGGTTGGCAACGGTGGAATGTCCGAAGACGAATATCGCACGCACATGAGCCTGTGGGCCATTCTCGCCGCGCCGCTGATGGCGGGCAACGACCTCACGCAAATGACCCCTTACACCATCGAGTTGCTCACCAACCGCGAACTCGTCGCCGTTGACCAGGATCCTCTCGGCAAACAAGGGTATCGCATCAGTCAGGAAGGTCCTTTCGAGGTTTGGATGAAGCCAATGGCTGACGGCAGCAAAGTCGTGGGTTTGTTCAACCGCCAGCGAACAACCGAGCAAATGACGGTGAGTTTCTCTGAAATCGGTCTCAGCGGAGAAGCCAGTGTCAAGGATCTTTGGCTCAAGAAGGACCTCGGCACGTTCAGTGATAAATTCAGCGCTTATGTGCCAATGCACGGCGTGGTGCTGGTCAGGATCAGAGCCAAGTAATAATTTGTGGGTCTGGCAAATTTGAGGCGCCTGCGGCGTCAAACCGTTGACACAAGCTGCTTCCTCGGCACAGAGCATGTCTAGCTTTCCCACTGTGGCGCATTATCGCCAAATACGCGCAAATTCCGATCGACCATCATTCATGATGAGGCAGCAGTGACTGCGGCCTTAATGCTGGCAAGTCCCACCCACCTCGTTCGGCTTTCCCCTGTCGACCTCATCATCGTAGTTTTTTATTTCGCGCTCGTTCTCGTGATCGGCTGGTATTTAAAACGCCGTTCCAGCACTGGCGAAGATTTCTTCATGGCTGGCCGCGAAATGACGGCCTGGATCGCCGGCCTCAGCTTCATCTCCGCGAATCTTGGCGCCATCGAATTGATGGGTTGGGCCGGCTCGGCCTACGAATACGGCATCTTGGCGACCCACGCATACTGGATCGCTGCCGTTCCGGCGATGCTGTTTTTGGGCTTGGTGATGATGCCGTTTTATTACATTTCCAAGACCCACTCCGTGCCGGGCTATTTGAAACTGCGCTTTGACGAATCCAGCCGCGCCCTTTCCGCCATCGGTTTTGCTTTCATGACCGTTCTGATGAGTGGCGTCAACATGTACGCCATGGCTTTGGTCATGAACATCGTTCTCGGCTGGAACATGAGCTTTAGTATTTGGATTTCTGCGCTCACCGTGGCTCTGTATGTCGCGCTTGGCGGTCTTCGTTCTGCGATTTTCAATGAAGTGCTGCAGTTCGTTCTGATCTGGGCCGGAGCGCTGCTCATTCCCATTCTTGGACTGATTGAGGCTGGCGGCTGGCACGCGTTGAAGCTTCAGATTATCCACAATACGTCCCTTCAATATGTGCACCTGTGGCGCTATCTCGGTTCGTTTAACAATCCCGAGGGCATTAACTGGGTAGGCGTCGTCTTTGGGCAGGGTCTTGTCATTTCGTTCGCATACTGGACGACGGATTTTCTTGAGGTGCAAAGATTATTGTCGGCCAAGGATCTGCGGGCCGCAAAAATGGCGCCCATCATTGGCGCCGCGTTTAAGATGTTCGTCCCTTTTATCGTGATTTTGCCAGGCTTACTAGGTCTGGCCGTGCTGCCGTTCAAGTTAAGCGGTGCGAGCATTGCAGCCGCAGGTAGCCACAGCTATAACGCCGTCCTGCCCTTGATGCTCGTTCGCTATTGCGGTCCGGGTTTGCTCGGCCTGGGCGCCACGGCGCTCATTGCTGGTTTTATGTCCGGGATGGCGGGAAACGTAAGCGCATTTTCGACTGTTTGGACTTACGACATTTATCGAGCCCTCATCCGCAAAGAAGCTTCAGATGCGCATTACGTTTCCATGGGCCGATGGTGCACGATTCTGGGAGTTTTGATTAGCATCGGGACCGCCTACTTTGCCATGCAATTTCTGAGCATTATGGACTACGTTCAAGCGCTCTTCAGTATTTTTATTGCGCCACTTTTTGGCACCGTTATCCTTGGCATGTTCTGGAAGCGCGCAACGTCGGCTGGAGGTTTTTGGGGCCTTTTGACAGGCACACTGGCGGCTGGCGGTATGTTCCTTTGGGATAAATTTGATCCGGCTGCGCTGCGCTATGTCGCGCTTTCGAGTCACGCCAGTCCAATGGCCGCTGACATGTACCGCGCCCTATGGTCTTGGATTATCTGCGTGATTGTGACGATCGTTGTGAGTATGGGGACGCGCCCGAAGCTACTCACAGAGCTGAGCGGTCTTGTTTATGGAGCGACTGAAATCCCAGCGGAGGAGTATGCTCCCTTTTATCAGCGGCCCGCGTTCTGGGCCACAGTTGTGGGAATCGTCTTTGTGATCTTGAATATCATTTTCTGGTGATCAGTGGATTCGCGAGCTTCAATTTCTATTTGGTTTTTTATCGGGATTGCGTTGCTGGTGAACGGAGTGCTGATTCTCGGCGCGGGAATCTATCAGCTTGTCTACCCACCTGAAAATCCGGTGATCCTGTATCAGCTTCACGCCAATATTTGGTGGGGAGCTCTTCTTGGTATTTTAGGGGTTTTTTATTGCCTCCGCTTCGCGCCTCGGAAGGGCTAGTTATTGGCGGTCAGGCTGAACGATGTGTGTTCCAGCCTTCCTTGACAGCCGCGCCCGCGATGTTCTATATGTGTAATTTGAAGAAAACGTTTTCACAAGTTTATGGAAAAGTCGGCCTTGACGCCGGGGTGGGTGTTTTCATTGTGGGTAGTCGGGGAAGACATCTGAGGTGTCCGCACTTATGAAATCTCGAAAGGATATTTCTCGACGAGAGTTTGTTTCTGGAGCGCTTTCCACGGCAGCGGTTGCTTTCATGCCAAGAATAACCTTTGCTGAAAAATCACCTGGGGCTGCGCCTGCGCCGCAGCCTCCGCAGCGTCCGCGCATGGGCCAAAACCGTGTTCCCATGCTAGTTGAGCCTTTTCCGCTTGAACAAGTGCGACTGCTTGATGGGCCTTTCTTGGATGCGGCGCGCACGAACCAGCAATACCTGAATTCGTTGCCTGAAAACCGTTTAGTCCACAACTTCCGAGTCAATGCGGGACTGCCGAGTTCGGCTGAGCCATTGGGCGGCTGGGAAGACCCTAAGTGCGAACTTCGCGGCCATTTCACAGGACATTTTCTCTCCGCCACGGCGCTTGCGTACGCGAGCACAGGGGACGATGCGGTCAAAGCAAAGGGTGATGCTATCGTCGCTGATCTGTCGCAATGCCAGCAAAAATTTGGCAACGGGTACGTCAGTGCCTTTCCGGAGAGCTTTTTTGATCGTTTGCGCGCTGGAAACGGCGTGTGGGCTCCCTTTTACACCTTGCATAAGATCATGGCCGGATGCCTCGATATGTACACGTATGGCCACAACCAGCAGGCGTTAGGCGTTGCCGAGGGCATGGCTCGGTGGATCGGTCATTGGACAACAGGTATTAGCGATGCGCACATGCAACGTATTTTGCAGACTGAGTATGGCGGCATGAATGAATCGCTTTTCAACCTTTTTGCGATTACTGGCAACGGAGGATACTTCTTTACAGGTGGCCGGTTCGAGAAGCCTGCATTTTTCGATCCACTGGCAGCACATCGCGACGAACTCAAGGGTTTGCATGTGAACACGCACATTCCCGAGGTGATCGGTGCTGCGCGTCGTTATGAATTGACCGCGGAACCCTACTATCACGAAGTTGCGAAGTACTTCTGGGACGAGGTTGTTGAAGAACGCTCCTATGCGACCGGTGGCACGAGCAATGGAGAGCGCTGGCTTAGCGATCCTGGAGATTTGTCGAAACAATTGAGCGTTTCTTCAGAGGAGTGCTGCTGCGGCTATAACATGCTAAAGCTCACTCGCCATTTGCATCAATGGACGGCCGACCCGCGCTATATGGACTATTACGAGCGGACGCTTTTTAACTCAAGGCTTGGTACCCAGCATCCCGAGAACGGCTTCAAGATGTATTACCTCCCGCTCGAAACGGGGTACTGGAAGTTCTTCAATTCGAGGTTCAATTCATTCTGGTGCTGCACGGGAACAGGAGCGGAAGAGTTCTCAAAGTTTGGAGATTCCATTTACTTCCACAACGATCACGAGGCCTTCGTTAATCTCTTCATTGCTTCGGAGGTTCGTTGGCCCGAAAAGGGTTTAACGATCCGGCAAGAAACGCGTTTTCCGGACCAGGAAGGGACCGCTCTTATCATCAAGGCAAGTGCGCCTGTGGCTGCGGGAATCAACATCCGTATACCTGCCTGGGCTCTCGATGGAGGCTCGGTCTCGCTCAATGGCAAAGCGCTCTCGGCTTTTTCAAGTCCTGGGAGTTATCTGAAGATAGATCGCACCTGGGCTGACGGCGATCGCCTTGATTTGAAACTGCCCATGCGTTTGCATACCGAAGCGCTTGCTGGCGATCCGAACCAGCAGGCGGTCTTGTACGGCCCGCTTGTTCTGGCGGGGAGGCTGGGTCAGGACGGTCTTACCGAACAAATGCAGTACGATGTTGACCGTGGCGAGACCCAACTCGCTCCGGAGGGCTCGCCGCGAGGCACGATGGCCGTCGACGTCAAATCGCTCTCGGACATTCGCACGGCGGCGTGGGTCGAGCCGGTCGCTGGACAATCTCTGACGTTCCGTACAGTCGGTTCGTCGAATCCAACGACGCTCATTCCGCTCCACCGCGTCTTCGGTGAGCGGTATGGGGTCTACTGGAAAATCAGTCGGCCGCGTTGGTGGCAGAGCTAATCGGCAGGTTAAATTGACAAAGCGATGAAGCTCAGACAGAATTCTGACAAGATCTTAGAATAAGTCCACAAAAGTGCGACGGCGGTGCTGGATTAGGTCGTAGCGGATTCGAGAGCAGTGGCTGGGGTGCACGGTGGAGAAAATCGTTGAGTATCCACGAAGTTGCCAGGCGCGCTAGGGTTTCTATTGCTACGGTTTCGCGCACGATCAATGGCGTGCCAACAGTCACCCCGCAGCTTTCCCGGCGCGTTTGGAAGGTCGTCAAGGAACTGGGGTATTATCCCAATACACAAGCCCGGGCGCTCGTTTCGGGCCGAAGCCGCATTTTCGGGCTGATTGTCTCCGAAATTACGAATCCCTTCTTTCCGGAGATCGTTCAAGGCTTTGAAGACATTGCAGTTCAGCACAACTATGAGATCTTGACCACATCGACGGTGCACGATCCTAAACGTATGGCCTTGTCCGTACGGCGCATGATCGAAAGGCGCGTGGAAGGCGTGGCAATTGTCACCTTCGGTATGGAAGAGGAATTGTTTCATGATCTGAAATCACGCCAGGTTCCACTGGTTTTCATTGATGTCGGGCCTTCGCTGCCCCGGGTGAGCAATATCCGCATCGATTACCTGCATGGGATCCGCCAGGCCGTTCAACATCTGGCGGCATTGCGTCACGAAGAAATCGCGTTTGTCTCCGGCCCCTTGGTGCTGAAGACAGCCACTGCACGTCGGCGAGCTTTCCTGCAAGCCATGGAAGAGGTGGGCCTTCCGGTAGAGCCGAAGTATCAGATTGAAGGGAATCACACAATGGAGGGCGGAATCGAGGCGCTGAAACAACTCCTTAAATTGCCGAAACCACCGACTGCTGTGCTCTGTTCCAACGATATGACGGCCATCGGCGTTATGCGCCAAGCCTATGAAGACGGAATCAAGATACCCGATGAACTGTCCGTTATAGGCTTTGACGATATTCGCCTCGCGCAATTCACAATTCCTCCTTTGACAACGGTAAAGATGTCACAGACCGAAATCGCCCGACTGGCGTTTCACGCGCTCCTTTCGGAATTACAACGAAAAAGCTCTTCGCCCGATGGCAGTGAATACGCCCTTCGGACTAGCTTAGTGTTGCGTGATTCGACCGCTATGGCCTCGAAATCTTCGCCTCAACGTTTAGGCCAGAACGGTGCGAGCGTTCGAGTGAGCCGCAGGGCACGCCAGTAGCTGGTTTGCTGTTTGCAGCGACCGATTCTTGACAAGAGTTGAGGCGGCCCGGTACTTTCATGATGCTGTAAACGTTTTCTCAAGACGAGTTCTGCAGCTGGTTTCCGAATGTTACTTGAACGTCTGCGAAATGAAGTCTGCGAGGCCAACCTCGAACTGGTCAAACGGGGTTTGGTTCTCTATACGTTCGGAAATGCCAGTGGAATCGCCCGTGACGAGGGTTTGGTGGTCATTAAACCCAGCGGGGTCCCGTATGAGAATCTCAAGCCGCAAGACTTGGTTGTGACCGATTTGGCGGGAAAAATTGTGGAAGGGAACCTCCGACCCTCTTCCGATTTGCCCACGCACTTGGTTCTGTACCGTAATTTTTCAAATATCGGCGGCGTGGCGCATACGCATTCGGAATTCGCAACTGCATGGGCGCAAGCGGGTCGCGAGATACCTTGTTTAGGAACTACGCATGCGGATTACTTTCATGGGCCGGTTCCGGTGACTGCTGACCTACATGCCCAGGAGATCGCTGACGACTACGAAAAGAATACTGGCGTGGCGATTTGCAAGACATTCAAAAGCTTAGATCCAGCTCGAATTCCAGCCGTGCTCGTTCGGGGGCATGCGCCGTTTTGTTGGGGCGCGAACGTGGCCGAGGCCGCTCACCATTGCGTGATTCTCGAGGCGATAGCCAAAACGGCTTATTACACCGTGACGTTGGCAAACGAGGCGAAGCCGCTGGCATCGGCGCTTCATGACAAGCATTTCTTTCGAAAGCATGGCAGCAAGGCGTATTACGGTCAAGTTTCTGGGCACAAGACCTGAGACTTCGCGATTGGGCTTCCTGAGAGGCATTGAATGTCGATTCATAACAAGATGACGATGGGCATGATTGTCGGGAATCGGGGCTTCTTCCCGGGACATCTCGCCGAGACTGGCAGGCAGGAAATGATGCATGCCTTGCAAGAAGCCGGCATAGAAGTTGTATGTCTCACAGCAGAGCAAAGCCGCTACGGAGCAGTCGAAACACACGACGAAGCGAGGCGCTGTGCGGAACTGTTTCGCGCCCACAGCGACCGGATCGACGGAGTAATCGTAACCTTGCCCAATTTCGGCGATGAGCGCGCCATTGCTGACACTCTACGTTTGTCGCGGCTTCGCGTTCCTGTGCTTGTCCAGGCGACTCCGGACACACCGTCCAAAATGTCCATTTCGCATCGGCGGGATAGTTTTTGCGGCAAGATGTCAGCCTGCAACAACCTTGCTCAGTACGGTATTCCGTATTCGCTTACTTCGTCACACACCATCAGCCCCGCCTCCGCCGAATTCAAAAAGGATCTGGAGTGGTTTTCCGGTGTTTGCCGCGTCGTCCGAGGATTACAAGGCCTCCGCATCGGCAGCATTGGCGCTCGCCCGGCTGCCTTTAACACCGTCCGTTATAGCGAAAAGATTCTCGAGTCTCAGGGAATTTCCGTTGAGACGCTCGACCTGTCCGAAGTGCTTGGCCGCATAGCGCGAATGAAAGACTCGGACGAGGTTGCGGTTGCAAAGCTTCAATCGATTGAAAAGTACGTTTCTACAAACGATGTACCCAAACCTGCTTTGCTTAAAATGGCTAAGCTCGGTGCTGTGATCGATCAGTGGATGAAACAGGTGGACGTCACGATTAGCGCCATCCAATGCTGGACCTCTATCGAAGAGAATCTTGGTGTTGTTCCCTGCACAGTGATGAGCATGATGAGCGACGATTTGATGTCCAGCGCATGCGAAGTTGACATCTGCGGTGTTCTTAGCATGCATGCGTTGCGCCTCGCATCTCAAACCCCCAGCGCGCTTTTGGATTGGAACAACAACTACGGCGACAAT
>DATFQU010000023.1:0-2298 GCA_035264005.1 Candidatus Acidiferrales bacterium | reverse complement strand
TCTTCTTCGAAACGCAGCGCCAGCACTTCACGATACAAAACGGGCAATTCATCCATCGCGGCGGCCACAAAGCTCGCGCGTTCGTGCGCGATCATAGTGTCGACTGGCGGGGGATTCGAAGCCCGGAGGGCGGCTGGCGTGTAGCTGTCTGCATCCTCGAGGTGTTCATCCAGGCTTTGGAGATGTGCGCGGCGCAGATGGTCGATGGCCAGATTGCGAGCCAATGTGAAAAGCCAGGCGTCAAAGTTTCGCCGGGGATCGAATCGCCGGATCTGCGAAGCGACGCGCAGCCATGTTTGCTGGAAAAGGTCTTCCGCTTCGGCTTGCTGGCGCACCAAGCGAAGCAAGTAACGATATAGCCGGTGCTGATAGCGCTGCACCAAAGCGGCAAGCGCTTCAAGGTCCCCTCGTCGAAGCCGGGCCACATCGGCGTCGAGACCCACAGCCACCTCCATCGCGCTGGCAAACTCGCATATCATACTGTTCCGTATACGAACGAGCGGGCGAAAAAGACGCATAGGGCGACATTCCATCATTCAGACCCACATTGCTGCCACGGCTGAACCACGGTTTGAAATTTCTCCCAATCCTGCATTTGTGGACGAGGCAGCAAGCGTGAGGCTGCGGGGTGTTCGGGCAGGCGCGAAAGTTACGTTGCGAGCGTCGGTGCACGACGATGCCGGACGGACGTGGGAGTCGTGCGGCGTGTATGTCGCGAGCGGCGATGGACTGATCGATTCTGCGGTGCATGAATCAGTGGGCGGGAGCTATCGAGGAACGGACGCGGCGGGATTGTTTTGGTCGATGAGCCCCGCAGGCACGGCGCAGGCCGAGCGGGTGACGTTTTCCAAGAATAGCGTTGAACCGGATCGCGTGACCATCACGGCAGAAGCAGACGGTGGGCGAATCGCGGCGGCGATGCTCGAACGCCGCTGGATGGCTCCCGGTACGGAAACGAGCGAATTGCAAGCTGGCGGCAGCGTTGGCTGGCTGTTTATTCCGCCGGGCGGCAGACGACGGCCCGCAATCATTGTGCTGGGTGGTTCGGGCGGCGGATACGATCTGGATAAAGCGGCGCTGCTTTCGCGCCACGGCTTTGCGACGCTGGCGCTGGTGTATTTCGGCATTCCTCCGCTGCCGAAATGGCTGCATGGCGTCCCGCTCGAATATTTTGCGGGAGCAATGGAATGGCTCGGCGTCCAGGAGGAGGTGGACGCGAGCCGCATCGGCGTTCTGGGCGTTTCGCGCGGCGCGGAATTGGCTTTGCTGCTCGGTTCGCGATTCTCGCAAGTTCGCGCGGTCGTGGCGTATGCGCCGAGCGCGTTCGCGTGGAGTTCAGGCGGACGCGACAAATCGACAAGGCAAGACATCCCGTGCTGGATTTCGAATGGCGAAGCTATTCCGTCTGCGCCGTTGCCTTTACGCGGATTCATCGCGCGTTCTGCGGTCCCAGTGGGGGTGTTTCGGCGGCCCGTCAGATTTCGGAAGCTTTTTCAAAGAGCGATGCAAAATCGCGAGATGGTGGCGAAAGCAGCGATTCCCGTTGAACAAACGCGCGGGGCGATTTTGCTCATCTCCGGCGGCGATGATCAGGTGTGGCCAGCGGCCCGAATGTCACAGATGATCGTCGAGCGTTTACGGTCGCACGGGTTCGCTCATGCTGTTGAGCACAAGAACTATCCGATGGCCGGACACGCTTTCCGTTATCCTTCGATGCCGACAACATCGAGGATCTCGCGGTCAGGCGGAGTGCGATTTCCGATTCTGCTCGGCGGCACGGCGGAGGCGGATGCGCAAGCTCAAGCCGACGCGTGGCGCTGTACGATAGACTTTTTCGCGAAGAATCTGTGAGAAGCGGCTCGCGCAGGCCATGTGCTAGAATTGAGTACCGGTGAAAGAAATTCTCAAGGAACTCCTGGAATTGCAGGAAGTGGACACGCGGCTGAATGCTGTTCGCGCGCGGCTGGCTACGTTTCCGAAGCGATTGGCTGAGCTGCAGGCGCGCGTGGAAGCGAGCCGCACGGCGCTCAATCAAAGTAAGGAATCCCATTCCACAACGCTCAAAGACCGCAAGCGATACGAACTGGACGTCGAACAGTGGAAAGAAAAAGTTCGAAAGTACAAAGATCAGGCGTGCCAGGTAAAAACCAATGAGGCTTACAAGGCGCTGCAGCACGAAGTGGAAATGGCGGAAGCGGAGATCGCCAAGGCAGAAGACCGGCTGCTGGAACAGATGGTTTCAGGTGAGCAGTATGACCGGCAGGTAAAAGCCGCAGAAAAAACGTTCAAGCAAGTCGA
>DATFQU010000022.1:0-5897 GCA_035264005.1 Candidatus Acidiferrales bacterium | reverse complement strand
CGTGTTTATGGGCGATGTTGGCTCGCTGGCGCTCGGCGGAGTGATTGGCGTGACCGCCGTCATCATCAAGCAGGAGATTTTGCTGCTGTTTATCGGTGGCATATTCGTGGTCGAAGCGGTTTCGGTGATCATTCAGGTAGGTTCGTTCAAATTGCGCGGAAAACGGGTATTTCGGATGGCGCCGCTGCATCATCATTTCGAATTGATCGGTTGGAGCGAGTCGAAAATCATCGTGCGGTTTTGGATTGCGGCGCTGGTGTTCGCGCTGTTTTCACTGACGACGTTGAAACTGAGGTAGAAGCGTGCGGCCTGGTATCGATCTCGAAGGCAAACGGGTGCTGGTGGTTGGCCTGGCGCGAACCGGGGTCGTGGTGTCACTTTTTTGCGCCGCATACGGAGCGCGTGTGACCGCGATGGATGAAAAGCCGGAGGCTGAGCTCGCGAGCACTGCCGAAAAGCTGCGAGCCGCTGGTGTGACGCTGGAATTCGCCAGTTCGCGGCCTGAACTATTCGTAAATCAGGACCTGATCATTGTGAGTCCCGGCGTGCCGGCGAAACTGCCGGGTTTGGAATTGGCGCGGAATCGCGGAATTTCCGTGTGGAGCGAAATCGAACTGGCATGGCGGTTGCTTCGCGGGAAACTCGTCGCGATCACGGGCTCGAACGGAAAAACAACAACGACGGCGCTTGTGGGACACATTCTGCAAACGGCGAAGATTCCCACGCTCATTGGCGGAAACATCGGAACGCCGCTGCTTTCGCGAGTCGAAGCGTCGAGCGATTCGACCGTGACGGTCGCGGAGGTGAGCAGCTTTCAGCTCGAGACCATTGATGCGTTTCGTCCCGATGTGGGCGTGCTACTGAATCTAACGCCGGACCACATTGACCGCCACGGCTCGTTCGAGGAATACGCGCGCGCAAAGCAAAAAATGTTCCAGAACATGATCGACCGCGATGCAGCCGTGTTGAACGCGGACGACCCGGAGGTGGCGCAGCGCGGCCCGCTGCACGGGCAGAGATTTTGGTTCAGCCGGCAGAAACGGCTCGCCGCGGGAACGTTTGTGCGCGGCGATCAGATTCTTTTCCGCCGCGAAGGCAGCGAGAGCGTCCTGATGCGCCGCAACGACATACCCCTGCGCGGCGAACATAATCTGGAAAATGTTCTCGCTGCTTCCACGGCGGCGATTCTTGCAGGTGCTCCGGTGGATTCCATCGAGGCTGCCGTTCACACGTTTCCCGGCGTCGAGCATCGCCTGGAATTTGTCGCGGATATTGGGGGAGTCAGCTTCTACAACGATTCCAAAGCGACGAATGTGGACGCGACGCTCAAGGCAATCGAGGCTTTTCCGGGGCGGCTGTTTGTGATTCTCGGCGGGAAGGACAAAGGCAGTCCGTATGCTCCGCTGAGCGAGCCGCTGCGGGAAAAGGCGAAACTCGTTCTGCTGATTGGCGCAGCCGCGGACAAAATCGCCGCGGAGCTGGACGGAGTGGTGGAGATGCAGCACGCAGGGACGCTCGAACGAGCCGTTTCCATCGCATTTGAACGCGCTGCGCCCGGAGACACAGTTCTTCTCGCTCCGGCGTGCGCGAGTTTCGACCAGTACGAAAATTTCGAGCAGCGCGGGCGCGAATTCAAGGATCTCGTTGCGCGCCTTGCTGCCGAAAATGTGACTCACGATTCAACGAGGAGAGGATAAGCATGCCGCGGAGTTTGCAGTCTGATCGCACGTTGTTCGGAGTCACGCTGGCGCTGTGTTTGATCGGCGTGGTGATGGTTTTCAGCGCTTCCGCCGTCACTGCGAAGCAGATGTACGGCAGCGGATATGTTTTCCTCGAACGCCAGCTCGTTTTTCTCGTCATTGGTTTGTTCGGGATGATTCGGCTGATGAATTTCGATTATCGCAGGCTGCGCGAGCCACGCATCATTTATCCGAGCATCGCGCTGGTCTTGCTGATGCTCATCGGTGTTTTGTTTCTTGATCGCACTCATGCCGTGCATCGCTGGATTCATGCTGGGCCGATCAGCTTGCAGCCTTCTGAGTTCGCTAAGCTCGTGGTGATTTTGTACTTCGCGTGGTTTCTGGAACTGCGCACACGGCCCGGCGGCGTTGGTGTCAACGATTGGAAGCGCACGCTTCTGCCCGCACTGGGCCCCGTCGTGGTGATGATTGCGCTGATTCTTCGCGAGCCGGACATGGGCACGTCCTGCATGATCTTTCTGGTCGCGCTGGCCATGCTTTTTGAGGCGGGCCTATCGCTGAAATACATTGGCGGACTGGCGGCTGCTTCCATTCCGGCGATTTACGTGCTGATTATTCATGCGCAGTATCGCTACGACCGCGTGCTCGCGTTTTTCTCGCCCAACGCGGACCCGCAGGGGCGCGGCTTCCAGCTCTTGCAGTCGCTGATCGCCGTCGGCTCCGGAGGACTTACGGGAGTCGGGTTGATGGAGAGCAAGCAGAAGCTTTTTTACCTGCCGGAGGCTCACACCGACTTCATTTTTGCGGTCATTTGTGAGGAACTCGGATTTATCGGCGGGCTGGTCATCCTAGTGCTTTTTGGAGTTTACGGGTGGCGCGGCTTCCGCGCAGCATTTCGTGCGCCCGACGTTTTCGGCCGCCTGCTCGCGATCGGAATTACGACCCTCGTTGTGGGCCAGGCGCTCGTGAATCTTAGCGTGGTTCTTGGCCTGATGCCGACAAAAGGGATTCCGCTGCCGTTCATCAGCTACGGCGGTTCGAGCTTGGTGGTGATGCTGCTCGCAACGGGAGTGCTGTTGAACATCAGCCAGCATGCGCGAGAGGTTTGAACCTGTGCGCATGACGGGATGCATGAAGGACGCATGACAAATGTCGCGAGGCTGCTCATTGCCGGCGGCGGGACCGGCGGCCACGTTTTTCCGGCGATTGCGGTCGCGCAGGAGTGGCTGCGACGCGGAGACCCGAGCGCGGAGACAAAGAGGGAAGTCCTCATGGTCGGCACGCAGAATGGACTCGAAGCCAGGCTGGTCCCCGAAGCGGGCCTGCCATTTGAAACGATTCGCGTCGCGGGCCTAAAAGGAATAGGTGGAATGAAATTGGTTCGTAACGTGGCGATGCTCGGCGTCGGTTTCTGGGACTCGGCGGAAATTCTGCGCCGCCACGAATTCGAATTCAGCGCCGCATTTGGCGTCGGCGGCTATGCGTCCGGTCCTGTAATGGCGCTCGCGGCGATGCGCGGCGTGCCAACTGTTCTGTTCGAGCCGAATCTTGAGCCCGGATTCACAAATCGCATGCTAGCTCGCTTCTCCACGCGCATCGCAACCGGCTTTCAAGAAACGGCCGAGCGTTTCGGTCGTAAAGCCACGGCCACGGGCAATCCCGTCCGCGCCGAATTCTTCGCCGCGCCGCGACGTACAACGCATCAGGCGCCGTTCACTTTGCTGGTTACCGGAGGCAGCCGGGGCGCTCACGTCATCAACGAAGCCATGACCGGTGCCCTGGACTTGTTGACCCCTAAAAAAAATCAGCTTTTCGTGGTGCATCAGACCGGCGAACACGACTATAATGCCGTTCGCGAAGAGTATGCTCGGCGCGAATTCAATGCGGAGGTCAGTCCCTTCATCGGGAATATGGCGGAAAGGTTTGCGCAGGCCGACCTGATCGTTTGCCGGTCAGGCGCCATCACGGTGGCTGAAGTTGCCGCCGCTGGGCGTGCCGCCATCTTTATCCCTTTCGGAGCCGCAACAGACAGTCATCAGCTTCGTAATGCCCAGTCCATGGAGCAATCCGGCGCTGGGCGCGTGATTCCACAGGACCAGCTGAACCCGCAGCGTTTGGCAAACGAAATTCTCTCTCTTTTGGACCAGCCCCCAAAAATCGAGGAAATCGAACAGCGCGCGCACGCGCTGGGACGTCCGCGAGCGGTCGCAGATATCGTGGACGTGATCGAGGGGGTAGCTCACAAATGACCATTCCATTCGGCAATTTTCAACGCATCCATCTGATCGGCATCGGTGGCAGCGGCATGAGCGGCATTGCTGAAGTGTTGCTCGCGCTGGGTTACGCGGTTTCCGGATCGGACATCAAGTCTTCGAGCACGACGGGCCGCCTGAGCAATCTCGGCGCAAAAATATTCGTCGGCCACGAGGGTCAGCATGTCCATGGCGCACAGGTCGTAGTCGCTTCGTCAGCGGTTCGCCCTGACAATCCCGAAATTGTCGAAGCGCGCAAATTGAAAATCCCGGTGATTCCGCGCGCCGAAATGCTCGCGGAACTGATGCGCCTGAAGTACGGAATCGCGGTCGCCGGCGCTCATGGCAAGACGACGACGACGTCGCTGATCGCATCCGTACTCGCCGCAGCTGGACTCGATCCAACATTTGTCGTCGGTGGCCGCGTCAACGCCGCCGGCACCAACGCCCGCGCGGGGCAAGGCGATTACATGGTGGTTGAAGCCGACGAAAGCGATCGCTCGTTCCTTCTTCTTGCGCCCGTCGTCGCCGTCGTCACAACCATCGACCGCGAACATCTCGACCAATATCATTCGCTCGAAGAGATTCAGTCCACTTTTCTGGAATTCGTAAATCGCGTGCCGTTTTACGGCGCCGTGGTTCTTTCGCTCGACGAGCCGAACGTTCAGGCCATTTTGCCGGGCGTGAAGCGGCCCGTCGTCACCTACGGAGTTTCGAATCAGGCCGACCTGGTCATCAGTGATATCGAGCTTGCTGGCCTCGACAGCCATTTCCGCCTGACCTATCACGGAGACGATCTCGGCAAGTTCCATCTACCTTCGCCGCCGGGAATTCACAATGTCCGCAATGCCGCCGCCGCAGCAGCCGTCGCACTTTACCTCGGCATTCCCGCCGATTTGATTCGTGAAGGCCTCCACAAATTCGCAGGCGTCGGCCGCCGCTTCGAAATCAAGGGCACGTTTGCGGGCGTCACGCTCATTGACGACTACGGCCATCACCCCGCGGAGATTCGCGCCACGCTCGAAGCCGCCCGCGGCTGCAATTACAAACGCTTGCTGGTGCTCTTCCAGCCACATCGCTACACGCGCACCAAACATCTGTGGGACGAATTTTGTCGCGCCTTCAACCTGGCTGACGTGCTTGTCGTTTCGGAAATCTACGCCGCGGGCGAAGCGCCGATTGAGGGTGTCAGCGGCCAGAAGCTCGCGGAAGCGATCTCCGCTGCGGGACATAAGAACGTCGTTTTTTCGAATACCGTGCAGAGGGGCGTCGAGATTCTTTTACGCGAAGCGCAGCCGGGCGACGCGATTCTGGCTATCGGTGCGGGCACGGTGAATCGTTCGCTCGATGAACTGGCATTGCTGTTGGGCACCGATTTGCCGCACACGCGCGTGAATTCTTAGCGGCGCGCGAGGATGGGTTAAGTTTGGCGAAGCTGAAAAAAATCGACGCCGAAGCGTATCCGCAGGAAGTGCTCGCCGAGGAAGAGCCGCGCTATCTTCGCCGGCAAAAGCCCGTCGAGATCAAGCGGCGCAAGTTCGGCAAAAAAGCGTGGCAAGGTTATCTTCGCGCCGCGTTGGTCTTTGTGATTGTCACAGCGGGCGCTGCCGCGCTGTTTGCCATCGGCGAATTTTTGCTGACGTCTCCGACGATGGCGCTTGCAAGTCCCAGTCAGGTTGATTTGACCGGCAATCATTTTGCTTCGCGCGCCAGCATCCTCGATATTTTCTCGGCCGATCGCGGCAAGAGCGTTCTTCGCGTGCCTCTCGCCCAGCGTCGCGCGCAAATCGAAGCGCTGTCGTGGGTGGAGCGCGCCACTGTGCGCCGCGCGTTGCCCAATCGCATCGAAGTGGAAATCGTCGAGCGCACGCCCATCGCATTTTTGCGGGATGGCACGGATCTGTTTCTCGTCGACAAGGCTGGAATGATTCTCGATCGCCCGCTC
>DATFQU010000021.1:0-21470 GCA_035264005.1 Candidatus Acidiferrales bacterium | reverse complement strand
TTCGTCCTGATCGTGCACCATCACCACGGGAACAATTCGAAGCGTGCGCTTGCATCCGCGGCAAGCGGACATCTCACCGTGCAGGTCCTGCACAAAGCCATCGGTGAAGTGATACTCACCGTGTGGCCGGCGTGCCGGCTTGCTGCCTACGGTCCCGCAATGTGGACACGTGAATTCAAGCCGATCGTCCTGCGGGTCGCGGTTGAGCGCCGCCCGTCCCGTATAGCGAATCCCCACAGTTTCCGTGCTTAACTTGCTCATAATGGCCCTCCCTCTAACATTCCTCATCTTCAAGGCCCCTGCCCAATCGATTGGATGCGTAATTGCGTGTGTTTGATGCCGAAGCGATCAGTTGCAGATAACTGCAATCTTATCTCACGGATACGCGCATTCGGCACCTTCAATCGTCATAATCGGCCAAGCCCCTGCGCTGCGGCGCCCTGTAGCCGTTAGAGGGGTTCTTCACGAAACTTCCGGGCGGAACCGGTGTCAATCATCACAGAGGTCGCGCGAATCTCGCAGAAACGTATCCCGGTGGATGCCGTTGACCCCCTGTTACGGCATCCCTACCGGGGTTTTGGCCCGCTTGGGCCGAGAGAGAGGGTACTCATGCGAGATACATTCCTGAAGGACTGCTTGGTTGAAGGTCCAGCCGAGGCAAAAAAGCACAGAAGTTCGACGCGGCGAAAGACTTTGGCCGCAGCGATGTTCCTCGAAGCAGCTATTGTCTTCGGTTTGATGCTTTGGCCGCTGTTAAGTTCTGGATCGCCACCGCCGAAGTTCGTTGTGCTCGAACACAGCCTCTATCCATTGCAACCGATCGAGCGGGTGGCTCGGCGTGCGCAAAATATCCTGACCCGATCGACGTTTCGGGTACCCAACTTTTCTCCGACGCGAATTGTGGCGCAAGCTGTACGGCCGGTCCGCGACGAAGTTCCGATCATTGGCGATCCGAGCGTAGGAGTTTCGGCGGGAGACACGCCGTTCCTCGGGGACGCTGGTGTCGGCTCAACATCTGCCGCGCTCCCTAAGCCCAAGCCGCCGGTCGTGCGTGTCATCCGCAGAAGCGAGGGAGTTCAGGAAGGCCAACTGATCACTCGCGTGACTCCTGTTTTTCCGCAAATTGCCCGCGCTGCCCGGATCGCCGGCACGGTTGAGTTGATGGTGATTGTGGGACGAGACGGAAACGTGCTTTCTGTGCAGGTGCTCAGCGGCAGCCCGTTGCTCGCGGCAGCTGCGAAGCAGGCTGTGGAGCAGTGGCGCTATCGTCCGACTATTCTGGATGGCCAGGCGGTTGAAGTTGAGTCCCGCGTCACGGTGAATTTTGTTTTGGATGAATGAGGCGGCGATTCGAAGCCGCCTATTCAAAACGAACGTGATATTCGGAGACTCTTAGAAGTGAACGACCAACCCTATTGAGAAACGGAAGTTATTCTGGCCCTGATTGTCGAAGTGAGAATGAATGTAGTCGATTTGGATCGGGCGGAAGGCGAAAAGCTTGTTTAGGTGGATATCGATTCCGCCGCCGAAGCCCGCCGCCAGCGAAGTTGCGCCAGTTCCGCCACCGCCGACGTGCGCGCCGCCGACGAGAGCGCGAACGAAGGGCGAGACCGGAGCTGGAAACCGCAGTTGCGGACCAAACAAGAACGTGTGGAAATTCGAGCCTGAAACGCCGTTGACAGAGCCGTAGGTTCCGCTCAAGTCTGCGGTTACACCAACAGCTGGTATGAAATTGTCTGTGAGCGCAAAGTCCCAGCCATTCATGTTGGCCTTGTTCGGTGAGCTGTCCAGGCGAACGTAAGAATAACCTCCGTAGAGGCTAAAGCCCTGCGCATGAGCCGCGAGCGGCAGCAAGAATAGAGTTCCTAACAAAAGAGTCAGTTTTCGCACGAAGTTCCTCCAAATTGAAATGAACCGCGCTTAGAAGCTCTTTGCCCCACTACCGGCTGGTTTCAATTTAGATGATACCGCGAACACGACGGTTGGCAGCCAGGGATAGTTGCGTCCGCAGTGCAGCAGTACTAACATGTGCGCGTCCGGCGGAGAGAGCCGCTGCGGTTTGGGTTTGCCTCGTAGGTGCCCACCTGAGGAGGATTAGCGCATGTCGGGAGCCAAGAAATCCATCGTCATTGCGGCGATTGTTGTCGGCGTGATTCTGCTGGCTTTGATCATTACGCCATTTTTCATCGATGCAGATCGGTTTCGTCCGGAGATTGAAGCCGCTCTCAGTCAAAAACTGGGCCGAACGGTCCAACTCGGGCACATTAGCGTGTCGCTTTTTTCAGGGAGCCTCTCAGCGGACCAGATTTCCATTGCTGATGATCGCGCTTACAGTTCTCAGTCTTTTCTGACGGCAAACTCGCTTTCCTTTGGAATAGACGTGATGCCGCTGATTTTCTCGCGAGACTTGCGCGTGCATTCGCTGGAGTTCAAAAGCCCGCACATCCAACTGCTTCGGACGGCGGCTGGCCAATGGAATTTTGCAAGCCTGGGCGCCACAGCGCCTGCGCCGCCAAGTCACAGCGCAAACCAAACCTCCGGCAAGTTGGTTCGTGTGGCGCTCGACGATAAGCCTGACTCTTCGCAAGCAACTGGAAGCACCAGTCCGGCGCTGAACAGCCTCTCCGTAGACTCAATGAAAATCTCCGATGGAACGGTCGTGTTTGGACGCGCCGGGCAACCAACGGGTCCCGCTTATCAGGATGTCGCGCTTTCCGCGCAGAACATTTCTCAGACGGCAGCTTTTCCTTTTCAGTTCGACGCAAAGACGCCTGGCGGGGGCAAAATTAATCTGACAGGAGATCTGGGCCCGATCGGCAATGACGATGGCAGCCATATTCCGTTTCAAGGCGGCTTGAAAGCGCAGAGCGTTCCTGCGGAAGACATTGAAAACCTGATTGCGGTGCTGGGCTATTCTCTTCCGTCGGGCTCAAATCTGAAGGGCGGCACGATTGAGGCGACTTTGTCCTTGAAAGGCCCGCTGGAAAAGTTCGTAGCCGATGGACCCGTTAAGCTAAGCAGCGTCACTCTTGCAGGATTCAGCCTGGCGTCGAAACTTTCCGGTGCACTTGGGCAAAGCGGATCGCAAACGGGCAACGACACGTTGATCAAGATCGCCGAGGGTGCGCTGCGTTATGCTCCACAAGGAATCCGCGCTGACAATCTGAACGTTGAAATCGCTTCGGTCGGCACCGTGACTGGAGCCGGTACGATCAGCCCGGAGAACGCCCTGAATTTCCGGCTTGTTGCGAAGCTCGAAGGTGCGAGCCCGATCGCCCAATTGACCCAAATCTCCTTGTTCAATAAAGGTGGCGGAATTCCTTTTCGCGTGCAAGGCAGTGCGTCGAATCCCCAGGTCACCGCTGATGTTCCGGGTCTCAATAAAACTCCGCTGAACCAGCTCAAGGTGCCAACTCAGGGCCAGATTGGCAGCATGCTTGGCGGATTACTCAAAAAGAAAAAGCCTTAACACGGAGGGCTTCTACCGAGGTGCTTTGGGTGCGGTAGTATTTTCTACAGAACTATCCGAAATCCCTTTCCGTTCATTCCTGATAAGAAGTAAGCTTTGCGCCTCGACGCCGAATTGAATTGAAAAGAGGCCAAATGTTTCAGCCTGACTTGCTGAAAGATCGAACAATTTTCATTACTGGCGGCGGAACTGGTCTGGGCCGTTCCATGGCGGTGCGATTTGCAGAGCTGGGTGCGCGACTGTTCTTGGTGGGTCGGCGCGAGAAGCCGCTTGCGGAAACATGCGACGAAATTCGTAAGAAAGGCGCGCGCGCGGGTTATGCCTGTTGCGATGTGCGCGACTTCGCAGCCGTTGAAATGGCCATCGCCGCCGCCGAGGATCAACTCGGATGCGTGGATACGCTGGTTAACAATGCCGCGGGAAATTTTATTGCGCGTACGGAGAAACTTTCACCGAACGCATTCAACGCCGTGGTCGGGATCGTGTTGCAAGGAACGTTTCACTGCACGCTCGCGTTAGCGCGAAAGTGGATTGCCGCGGGCCGGCCGGGAAACATCCTGAATATTGCGGCTACGTACGCGGCGGTGGGTTCAGGTTCTGGATTTGTGGTTCCGTCGGCTTGTGCGAAGGCTGGCGTTCTCGCGATGACTCGGTCGCTCGCGGTGGAGTGGGCGCGGTATCGCATTCGGCTGAATGCGATCGCTCCAGGACCGTTTCCTACGGAAGGAGCTTGGTCGCGGCTGCTGCCGACGAAGGAGTTGGAAGAGCGTGCGCTGAGTGCGCATCCGATGAAGCGATTTGGCAGGCACGAGGAGCTTGCGAATCTAGCCGCCTATCTTGTGAGCGACATGTCGGAATACGTGAACGGCGAATGTGTGGTGATCGACGGAGGCTTATGGCTGCGCGGTGCAGGAGAATTTAACGATTTCGTCGATTTTCCGGACGCTGCGTGGGACTCGCTTGGGGCCTCTCGCACGAAAGCCTAAGCGAGACGGCCTAGGCGGTAGTCGTAATCAGAGCAAAGGGTTCAGACTCGAAAGCCAAACGATGGGTGCAAAAAACGAAGGCTGCGAGAGCTTTGCTCGCGCAGCCTCTAGGACATCACCCCGGGAGTGCAAGATTACTGTGCACTGTTCAGTGATGCAAACACCGCTACTGAACGCCGAGCAAGTCCGCAGCCACATTCATTGCAGTCGATCGTCCAGCGCTAACTTCAAGCAGACTATGGATTTAGTTTTATGGGCTGGACTGACCTGAGCAACCGAAAATCCGAAGTATGGAAGTTAAATATGGATTCTGGAAAGTGTCTTGAGAGAAGCCTAGCGGAAAATCAATCCGTGGAGCATCCCAATTGCCCGATTTCATCATCTTTAGTACTCTCTCTGATTGCTGTTTCGCGTAATGTCCGAGCACACGCCGGGGACGGGGAAGAAAGCACGATTGAGTTTACGCTCTAGAATATCAACTCTCGGATTGATCGGCGTAATCCTGCTCTTTGGCTCCTGCCAGGAGTACGTGAATTTGCCGGTACCCGCCATTTCGACGCTGAGCCCTGCAAGCATAGCGGCGGACTCGACCACATTCACGCTGACCGTAAATGGTTCAGGATTCGCGCCAAGTTCCCAGATAGAATTTGATGGCTCCCCTCGTTTCTTTAGTAACCCGCCCTCGAGCAACACGATTTTTCTTTCATCAAATCAGCTGACTACTGTGGTGAATCCTAGCGACGTATTGAACGCCCAGACGATTAATGTGACGGTCTTTTCGCCAGCGCCGGGCGGCGGAACTTCAAACACGGTCACACTGGTGGTAACACCCACGGCGTTGCCGGTACCCCAGATTACATCACTTAACCCGAGCACTGTTGGCGCCGGATCCGGAGGCGAGAACATCACAATTTTGGGAACCGGCTTTGTTGGCGTGGCCGGTTTTGGAGGAACCAGTATCTCGGTAGCGACGGTGGATGGCGCGAATCGACCCACTACGTTTATCTCCAGCACGCAATTGAGCGTGACCCTGCAGGGTTCGGATGTAGCGAGCACCGGCCCAGTTGAAATTGCTGTGTTGAATCCACCAGCTCCGAGTTTAAATCCGCCCGGCGGTGGAGTGTCTAATTCAATGGCGCTGACCGTCGTGAATCCGGCACCAGTGCTCAAAGCAGTGAGTCCTCCGAGTGTGGTTGCCGGCACCCCGTCGACGACGACAACCTCGATCTCTGTTTCTGGAAGCGGGTTCGACTCGGCTAGTGAGGTGCTAATCAACGGCACAGGGCGACCGACGATTTTCAACAGCTCGTCCTCTTTGAGTGCGCAATTGGCGACAGGAGATCTTGCAGCAGCGGGGACATATACCGTTCAAGTGGAGAACCCGTCGCCGGGTGGAGGCCTTACGCAAGTGCTGCATTTCTCGGTAGTGCCTGCGGCGTCCGGCGCGGGGCTTCCGACATTGGTAGATGTTGCGCCCGATGGAGCGCAAGCGAACGATGGAGTGAGCGCGCCAACTCAGGTTGGACCGTCCATGGATGCGACGGGACGATTTGTGGCATACGCGTCTTCGTCCACAAACCTGTTGGAGACCACTACGATTATCCCTCCGCCAGTGCCAAATCCTCTGACGAACGGAACGTCGAATATTTTCCTCAGGGACACGTGCCTCGGCAATACGGTGAATTGCGCTCCACGGGAAATACTTGTGGACCTTGGCCCCGCAAACGTAATCGCAAACGGTCCGAGCTTTTCGCCGGTGGTCAATTCGACGGGCGCGAATATCGTCGCGTATGTTTCGCTAGGGACGGATTTGGTATCGGGCTTTGCATTCGATGGCACAACTCCGCAGGTATTCGCAACGAATCCGTGCGTCAATGCCTCCAGCGCATGCACCGTGACGACGAATCTGATCTCAGTCGGCAGCGATGGTATGAGTCCCGGGCTGGGCGCTTCGACTGAGCCCTCAATCAGCGGTGAGGGTCGCTTCGTTGCATTTGCCTCGACGGCGAACAATTTGGTATCCGGCGCAACTACGGGAGTGCAGGAAGTCTATTTGCGCGATACATGTTTCGGCCAACCCTCAACGTGCACGCCTACGACATTCCTCGTGTCGGCGGCGCCGGACGGAGTGACTCCCGCCGACGGGGCGAGTTCGGAGCCAGTGGTCGTGTCGGGAAAAACGGGACAGTTTGTAGCCTTTACTTCGGCGGCGACGAATCTAGTGAGCGGCGCGAGCGGCGCGTCGGAAATCTACAGAGTGGGTTTGTGTATAGGAATCACGAAAGGGTGCACGGCGACTTCAGCGCAACTGATATCAACGCCGGACGGAACAACCTTCGCAGACGGAGCGAGCATAGAACCCGCGATGACAGCTGACGGCCGCGTCGTGGCGTTTGCTTCGACGGCGACAAATTTGGGGGTGCCGTCAGGCGGCGTGCAAGAAATCTATGAGCGGGATACGTGCCAGGGGGTTCCCGCAGGTTGCACGGCTCAAAACAAACTTGTTTCCTCGCCAGACGGCTCGACACCGGGAAATGCGCTTAGCGAGAGCCCGAGCATCGGAAATGCGGGTCAGGATATAGCTTTTTCATCCCAAGCGAGCAACTTAGTGAAGGAAAATGTGAATGGAATCGAGAGTGTGTACGTAAGGAATAGCTGCTTAAACCAGCCGAGCACCTGTTTGGCGAGCACAGCGTTGGTAAGCCTCTCAGCGCTGCAGACTCCTGGCAACGGCCCGTCGCTTAATCCGGTGATCAGCAGTAACGGGGCGATCGTAGCTTTCTATTCTGCAGCGGGCAACCTCGTGAACAATGATCTCAACGGCTTCCCAGATATTTTCCTCGCCTTCTCCACGTTCTAGCGTGATTTGAGTCTGAAGTTTGCAAAAGGCCGCTCTGCGAGTGCTTTTTCGCTCGGGCTAGAAGTGGCCTCGGCTCCACTGGAACCGTTCGTCCCCGCAGCACATCTTCCAGCCCGGCGCACGATCCTAGAAGCCATATCCTCCTGCGGGCAATGAGGCGGAAGGACCACCAGCGCTAGTACTGTCGCTTCGGTACTTCACTGAATTATTTGAACTTACGGATTTCGGGGTCGCGAGTCAGAGACGCTAGCGGGCTTTGGCTTAATGGGTTCGAGACGTAGCTCGATTTCCGTCTCCTTGCCCCGGCGAACCATCACGTTGTGCTTCCAGACAGTGGCAGTGGCACCACGCGACGCGCGAATGTCGTAAAGACCGGAGAGCACAAACTTGAATAGGAATCTGCCACTTGCATTTGTACGCGTGGCGACAGGGGCCGAGCCGTTCGAGCGTTCAATCATGACCTCCGCGCCGGCGGCCGGTCTGCCGTTTCGTTCGATGACGACTCCCGAAACGGTTCCGGTGCGGCCGCTGGCATTCACATGCACGGCGACTAAAGTTAGTGCAGCGACAAAGACAAGAACGAGTGTTTTGCGCATGAAAACCTCCACGACTTCAAACAAATCCATTGTACCTGCGGGTTTTGCAGAGGCCGACCTGGGCTTCGCCGTGGCGCGTTTCGGATACCTGTACGGACAGGCAGGCTCTCGTTAGAGAGTGTTTCTGAGCTTGCTGAACCAAGAATAGTGCGGCTAGCGACTCTTCCTATTTGACGCAGCTATTGGGCGCGGCATGGATGTTTACCGTTGGAAGAGCAGCGAGGTTGTACTTTTGAAGTAAGCCATTCAGCGCAGGCAGATCAGTGGTGCTGAGTTTTTGCCAATCTGCGACGGCATCGCTCAAGGCTTTACAGATCGAGGCGGTATCGGCTTGTACCGATTGCGCCGGCGCCCCATCGCCCATGTTTGCGGCATAGACCATCTGGGTGAGAGCGCTGTTGCCGGTTCCGAAACCGACGGACGTGAATCCACCGCCTTGCACCGCGTCAAGTTTTTTTCTGAACGCCGTTGCGGCGTCCAGCGCGTCTTTGGCCTCTTTGTTCGCTTGCAAGCTTTTCAGCCGGTCGTCGAGAGCATCGCTGAGCGGGGTCAGACCGTTGTACGCCGCGAAGCTCGAAGACATTCCCTCGGTCATTTGCCGGATCAAGTTGAATTGTTCGACATAGTCGTATTGGGAAGCTGGGACGCGCGGGTCTTTTGCCACATGAAGCGTCTGACGATAGGATTGGCTGTCGACAGTGAGCACGATTTGATAGTCGCCGGGTACAACAAGCGGACCAAGCGGTTGGTTACGCGGAGTCATGCCGGGCACGGCGTCTTGGGTGCCGTAAAATTGTACGTACTTCTCGAGCCCGCCGCGGCCGCCGAACGTGCCGTAACTGAGAGCGTCAGGATGGGGATAGCGAAGATTCCAGACGAATCGGTTCATGCCCGCGTGTTTTGTCAAGACCGTCGGTGGCGCGAACCAATACTCCGGAACGGCGTCGGGTTCCTGTTCCGCGGATTGCGGCGCGCTCGTATATTGGCGAATCAGATTGCCCTGCGAGTCGGAGATGGTCAACGTGATGTCGCTTTGAGGTGCGGACTTCAGATAATAATCGAGGAACGTGCCATCCGGCGGGTTCTCGCCCGCGGGAACTTCTGGTGGGAGCGGCGTGTCCTGATCGTTGTCCCAAATGGTCCGAACTGCAGTCTCTGGTCGAAAGAAGTAGGCAGCGTCGTCAGCCACTTGTGACGTTGCTTGCCGAAGAGGGGTCACGTCGTCCAGAACCCAAAGCGAGCGCCCGTAAGTCGCGACCGCGAGATCGTCGCCGTGAATAATCAGGTCGCGGACGGATGTTGTGGGCAGATTGAGCTGAAGCGACTGCCAATGGTCGCCGTCATCGAACGATACGAACACGCCGGTCTCAGCGCCCGCGTAAAGAAGGCCCTTGCGCTCGGTATCTTCGCGAATGACGCGCGCGATACCCGAGGCGGGCAGACCATCGTTGATTTCCTGCCAAGTTTTGCCATAATCATGCGTGCGATAGAAATGAGGGCGTGTGTCCTGGAAGGCGTCCACAGCAGCGTAAGCCGTTGCCGCATCGAATGGCGACGCGTCAATGATGCTCACCGCGCTTCGGTCACTCAGGTCAGATGGAGAGACGTTCTGCCATGTTGCTCCTCCGTCCCGGGTGACTTGCACCAAACCATTTGTGGTGCCTGCCCACATCACATTCGCAGAAGCTGGCGAGGGAGCGATGGTGCTAATCACGCCATTTCGCGGGCCGCCGCCTCTGCGGGGATTCCCGCCGGAGTCATTCGATCGAAGCCGCGCTCCGAGATCCGGACTGACTTCATGCCAGCTAACGCCGTCGTTGGTTTCGAGGAGGTACTGCGTGCCGAAGTACAAAGAATTCGGATCTACTGGTGAAAAGACAAGCGGCGCGTTGCTTGTGACGTGATACTTCTCTCCACTGGAGAACACGGTTGTGGCCTGGTTCGACCTTCGATCCAGCCGAACAATCGTGCCCGGCGTGCCATCCGAATAGACGAGGTAGGGATGGACTGGATCTTCAACAATGTAGCCAAATTCGTATCCGTCCGGAGAGAACACGTCGCGGTCACGTATGCGTCCGAAATCGCTGCGACTGGGAATCGCAACGCTGCCGCTATCCTGTTCGGATGCGTAGATGACGTAAGGAAATTCGTTGCCAGCAGAAAGGTGATAAAGCTGACCCGTCGGCTGGTTATACCAAGGTGACCATGACTTGCCGCCGTCGAGGCTGATGATGGCGCCTTGGTCCACGCCGAAGAGCATGCGGTCGCTATTCGTAGGATCGATCCAAAGCACGTGGTAGTCGTCGCCATCCGGAGCGCCCTTGAAGGCTTCGAAAGTCACGCCGCCGTCGGTTGAGCGATACGAGCAGGTTTGAACGACGTAGACCACGTTGGCATTTTTGGGATCGACAAAAACGCGGCTGAAATAGCTGTTGCCAAGAACGCGGGGATCTTGGGTGCTTTGATGCCAATTCACGCCAGCATCATCGGAGCGATATAGGCCCTGATTGACGATGGCGAAAATGCGCCGGCCATGATCTCCCGGAGCGACGGCTAAGCCCGTTCGTCCCCATTTGTCGGAGGGCATTCCGTCGCCGTCGAGTTTTTTCCAAGTTGAACCTTCGTCGGTGGATTTGTAAATCCAGGCATCTGGTCCCGTGGCCGCCCGGCCAGGCGGAAAAAATATCCGAGACGCCGGATGCCACATGGCAACGTAGAGCACCCGTGGGTTATTCGCGTCCATAACCATGTCGGCGACGCCGGTCATGTTGTCTTGAAATAACGCTTTCTTCCAGGTTTTGCCGCCATCTGTCGTTTTATAGACGCCGCGATTGTCGCTTGCCTTGTCGTCGCCCATTGCGCCCACGATCACGATGTCCGGATTGCGCGGATCGATGAGGACAGTATTTATGAAGTGCGTATCTTGCAGGCCGGCTTGGGTCCAAGTGGCCCCGGCGTCTGTGGATTTGTAAACTCCGTTGCCTTCTGTTTGTTCTCCGGTTCCCACGTAGATGATGTTCGTGTCCGAAGGCGCGAGTGCAACTGCGCCGATGGAAGCGATGTGTGCCGCGTCGAAAATGGGCTTCCAGATCGTGCCGCCGTCAGTAGTCTTCCATACTCCTCCGCCAGGCGTCCCTATGTAGTAGACCGCCGGATTGCCCGGGATGCCGGCAACGGCGGTGACTCGTCCGGCGCGGTACGGACCGATGAGCCGCCACCGCATCGCGCTATAGAGAGTTGGGTCGATCTGTTGCGCGCTAACTGGCGGCGCGGTGATGGCCAAAAGTGACAACCCCGCAGCGCAAAACAGCAAAGAAAACAGAAAACGGCGGCAATAGCTCACGGTAAACGCTCCTTCGTGTGCACGGATACGTAGTCAGAATCGAATCGCGGAGTATACAACGGTTCAGTGTTTGCGCGTTTCTGGCGTGTAGTGTGCGTCGAGGTACTTCAGAATGCTGGCTTGAGATTCGGATGGAATCTGCGCTCCAAAAACCTTGCCCATCTTGGTTACTTCGGCTTCCCACGTGGCGGCGGGAAGCGGCGGCTGCATCGTGATGTAGCTCGGCGTATGGCACGTGTTGCAATAGGATTCGACGTCTTGGCGGCCGTCGCCCGGAGCGAGTTCTGGCTGGTATAGCGGGAATTCACTGATTTTGTACGCCGCGCCGGCGGGTTGCTTCATGGGAGCAGGTTGCGCGATGCTGCCGAGATTTGAGGAGCTGTAGTAGCCGAGTTCAAGGTCTGCGTAAATGACGCCGACGGCAACGATTGAAAGGAGACCGGCAAGGGCCAGAAACAAGCGCACCTTCTCAACTGGAGATTTCATTCTGCCACCCCAACCGTTACTTGCTGGCGCTCGATTTTATTCCACAGGTAGCCGCCCGGATTCCACACGCCATCGTCCGGTTGCACGTTGCCCTTTTCATCGGTTGCGCGGACAGCGAGCTGACAGTTTCCGGGGCGCTCCGGTGTCCATTGGATTTCCCACGCGCGAAACGCATAAGGGCCCAAATCCTCGCCGAGCTTTGCTGTGCGCCAAGGCCCACGCGCCGAATCGGAAAACTCGATCTTCGTGATGGGGCCGGAGCCGCTGAACGCGATTCCGCGGACGGTAACTGGGAGTCCTGCGGGAATTTTCGTTTCCCCGTCGGGAGAAACAATGAAAGAGCGCACTGGCATGCGGGTGATGGGAATCATTTTCACTTTGCCGGCTTTCACGTCAGCGGGGTTCGTGTTTCCCCGCGGCGTATCGGGTACGCGGTACCCGGGATTCATCCAGAAGTTTCCGTCAGGCTTGTCGAGAAGAGTGACGGAGCTCAAACATTTCATCCAATAGGTGGCGAAGTATCCGGGGACGATCAGGCGCGCAGGGAATCCGTTCAGCATCGGCAACGGTTCGCCGTTCATGGCGTAGGCGACGATGCATTGATCGAGAACAGGATCTGTTAAGTCGAGCGACTTCTTGAATTCATAGGAGGGCATGCCCTGAGGGCCCTTGCCGCGCTCGAGACCTTGCATCTGAACCTGAACCGAACCGCTCTTCACGCCGGCCATGTCCAGGATTTCGCGGAAGTGCACGCCGGTCCAACGCGCACAGCCCATCGCTCCGTTTCCCCACTCTCCTCCCACAACGCGAGGCTGAAAACGGCTGCGGCTGTTACCGGAACATTGATTCACAGCGGCGATGGTGATGGGTTTAAATTTTCGAAGAAGATCGGGGAAACTCAGCTCCAGTGGATTGTTTACGTTGCCTTCGACGCGCAAGCGCCAGGAAGAGAGATCGATTTCGTTCGGAATGCTCTCCAAATGCCAGCGTACAAAAAACGCATCATTCGGTGTAATCGGATTGAGAAAATAATTCCGGGGCGTCTCCAATTGAACGGGACGGTCGGTCAGCATAATCAGCGGCGCTTTTTGCGGAAATGTCGCGATTTTTCCGACTGAGTTCCAGTATGGGTTCGCACCCGGCCCAGTGAACGTCGGGATGCGACTCGCGGCTGAGGGTTGCTGTTGCGCGAAGGCTTCGGATTGGAAAAAGCGGCCTAGCGCGAGAGCTACAGAGCCAGCGCCAAGTGTTTTTAGAGCGGAGCGGCGGGAAGTGTCAGCGAATTCTTTCTTCATGTCTACCCCACCCCCGCAACACTATCGGTGAGGAAATTCCCACTGTCAAGAATGTTCTCGGCGGGGTAACTTAAGTTTGGAATAAGCCCGATGATCGATCCGAAAATTCTTGCCATACAATTCAAGTCGAGATTCGGCGACTGGCCACAAATCTATCGCGCCCCTGGCCGCGTGAACTTAATCGGCGATCACACGGACTACAACGATGGTTTTGTCCTGCCTGCTGCGATTGGATTCTATTGCTGGGTTGCGATTTCAAAACGAGCCGACAGTGATTTCGTGATTTTCTCCGAAAATCTGCAAGACACTGCCCTCGTGCGCGACGTACAAGAATCGAGTGGCGTTGTGGCTAAGTGGAGTCGCTATCCCCGAGGGGTTATCCGAGAGCTTCAAAGCTCTGAATATGACCTTCGGGGCGCGAATATTTGCGTTTCGAGTGAAGTGCCGATGGGTGCAGGGCTCAGTTCTTCCGCGGCCATTGAAGTGTCGACGGCGTATGCGTTGCTAGGCTTGTTCGGGCATAAAATCGAGCCGTTGCGCGTCGCTCTGCTGTGCCAGAAAGCGGAGAATCATTTTGTCGGCGCGCGATGCGGCATCATGGACCAATTTACATCGTGTCACGGACAGACGCATAATGCTCTTTTTTTGGATTGCCGCTCCCTCGAGTATCGGAAAATACGCATCCCGGACGGACTTCGATTGGTCATTTGCAACACGATGGTCCAGCGCCAGCTCAGCTCGAGCGACAGTCAATACAACACTCGGCGAGAGGAATGCGAAGAAGGTGTCCGGCGGCTCGGCAAAGTATTGCCAAGCGTGCGGGCGCTTCGCGATGTAACTCTCGCGCAGTTGGAGAAGAATCGCGAGCTGCTGAGCGATGCGGTATATAAGCGCTGCCGTCATGTGATCACGGAGAACGATCGAGTTGGAAGAATGGCGTCCGCGCTAGAAACTAACGATAAACTCGCGATGAAAGACCTGATGCATGCCTCTCACGTTAGCCTTCGCGATGATTATGAGGTTAGCTGTGCTGAGCTGGATCTGATGGTGAGTCTCGCTGCTCAGCAAGATGGTGTCTATGGCTCGCGCATGACCGGGGCCGGGTTCGGCGGGTGTACCGTGAACATGGTTCTTGGCGATTTTGTGGCGGAATTCCAGGGCCATGTTTCGGCGGCAT
Organism: Candidatus Acidiferrales bacterium; assembly: GCA_035264005.1. Classification (GTDB taxonomy): domain Bacteria; phylum Acidobacteriota; class Terriglobia; order Acidiferrales; family UBA7541; genus DAHUXN01. The sequence continues at coordinate 7,258 of DATFQU010000021.1, read as the reverse complement.
ATCTTGCAGAAACGGGACGAAGGCCTGAGATTTATGTCTGTGAGGCGGCAGATGGGGCCGCAGCGGTCGAATTTAAGAAGTAAAAACTCAAGGCAAACATTCGAACGCAGACGTCTGATCCTAGACCGCGAGAGCGGCTTCAAAACGTTTTCTCGATTCAGATCAATCGAGAGGTACTCCATCGCGGAAGGTGATCGTTTTGCCAGAGTTGGTCGGCACACGGTCACCGGGCAGCACAATTCCAATCAAGTTAAGGGGGTCGGCGGCAGAAATGGATACCAGCTCATTCGCCGGCGGCGCGTTTCGCGTCGCGCGGAGAGATTCAACGGCTACAGGTAGAGCGAACTGTTCTCCAATGAATCCGCTGACGAACCGGCCGCCGCGCACTTCTCCGCGGTCTTCGAGTCTGCGAAACGTGAGCAGCAGCTCGCGCCATCGCAGTGCCATTGTTTCTCGCGCAAGAAGTTCACGGAAAACGACTCCGTAGCGCTGCAAGAGCCTCTGACATATAGCTTCGGTCGCGTGCGTGCGGTCCGATGTATCGCTGTGGGCGAAAAGCAGCGACCATCGGCCTGCGCTGTGACGCGGGCGCGCATTCTGTCCGCGGCCTTGTCCCGCGCGCCTCTTCGGGTCGATCAACGCACGGATATTGTCGAAGCCGTCTGCGGTAATGATTCCGGCTGTTACGAGCTCCCACAGAGCAGTTTCGACTTCGGCCTTCAGTTTCTGCGTTCCGCGAACAATGTCCGGAAAGAAAGACGCTCCGTGCTGCCGCAGGAAGCTTAAGACGTCGCGAGCGCCGGGACTCAAGCCGCTGGGATCCGAGCTACCGTGTTCGACCTGACGCGCAAGCATCCAATCGGCGTCGGCTCTCACGAAGAATGTAATCGGCGCGATGCTCGATGGGATCACGCGCCGTGCAGCCGGAAGCTGATCGTCGAGAGTCGCGGGATGCGGCGAGAGCCGCCCCCATCCTACAGTTCCGGTCAGGCACAGCTGATCCAGCGCCCCAGGATCGTAGTTTGCGATTCGTCTCGAGAGGATTTCCCGTTCCCACGCATTGGCGGGAGCTTCGAATCCTTGAAGTTGCTGCAAGATTTCGAGCGTACCGTGTTCGCCGAACACTTGTGTTCCCGGAGCAAGGTGCTGCCAGCGAAGAAGCCAACGCATGAATTGCGCGGCAGTTACGGGCTCAACTTTTTTCCGCAGAGTGCCCAGCGTGAGCCTGTGAATTCGCGCCAACAAGCGGCGTTCGCACCATTCAGTTTTGTCGCCGGGAGCGCCGGTGAAATTGCCACGCAAAATCGCGCCGCCCGCTTCCAAGTGCAGGAGCGCCTGATCAACGTCTGCAACGGCAAGTCCCAAGATGCTACTCAGCGTTTCTGCTGTAATAGGGCCGCTATGGGACATCCAGCCGGTAGCTAGAGCTGAAAGGGCCTGTTGTTTTTCGCACTCAGCGGCTCCTAGATCCGGAAGTTCCGATGCAAAGCGGGAGTTTGGACATATCGCTATGAAGACTTTCTTTTTCTCAGTGGCAACCCAGTATGTTCGTTCGTTCGCCATGGCGCGTGCGGCGCGCCGCTCGGCAATCAATGCTTCGAAATATTGTCGCCAGTTGTTGATAGAAGTGCGCACGTTTTCTTGCAGAGCAAACGCAGGGTTGGACATCTCGCTTGATGCAGTTAACTCCGGGACAGCCACCAACGTCTGCAGCACGTCATGAAGCTCATCGGCGCCGCGCACGTCAGGCCACGACTCTTCGCGCACCTCAGCGATTGCTGCAGGATCGAGGCGGCCGATTTCGGAAAGCACCGCTTCGGGGAGTGTCCGGCGCATCTCGACCGCCCGCGCGCGGCGTTCTTCGAGCGGCGCATCATCCAAATATGCGTAAGGATTGGCGTTCAATATTTCATGGGAGAACTGCGACGGGACAGGTGTATCAACGGCGACGGTCTGAATCTCTCGTGAAATTATTGCAGCGAGGATTGTTTTCAGGCCATCAATGTCCATCGCGTCCGTAAGAGCGTCTTTCATCGTTTCGCGCACGAGCGGATGATCCGGAATTTCGATATCACCTTCGAGATTTTCGGGGCACGCCAGCGCATGCGGAAAAACGGCTGCCAGGAGATCGTCGGACCGCATGCGCTGAATCTGCGGAGGTACTTTCTTGCCGCCCTGAAATCGAAGAAGCGCGAGCGCTCGTCCCGCCGCCCAACGCCAGCGTGATGTGAAGATCGGCGAAGCCAGAACCGCCTGGGACAGTAGCTCTTCTACGGATGCGGGATGCAGGAAATGGAAAACATCAGCTAGCGGGAAACTGTGCTGTTCGCCGAGAGAAATATTCAAGCCGTTATCGGTAGCCGCTGCCTGCAATTCGAAATTGAACGAGCGGCAGAAGCGCTTTCTCAGCGCCAGGCCCCAGGCCTTATTGATGCGGCCTCCAAACGGCGCATGAATGACGAGCTGCATTCCGCCGCTTTCGTCGAAGAAACGCTCCGCGATGACGGTTTTTTGCGTCGGAACGGCGCGTAGCACAGCTCGTCCCGCGATAACGTACTCGACAGCCTGTTCGGCGCCGGATCGATCGAGGCCGCATTCCTGCATGAGCCAGTCGATCGCTGCACTTCGTGAGGGATCACCGCGCATCGCTCCGGGTGCTGCTGTTTCAGCAAGCGAACTAATCATTTGGCGAAGCTCGGCTACTTGCTCGGAAAGTTCTGCTGTTCGTGCGGGCGCTTCTCCGCGCCAGAATGGCACATTCGGCGCCGCGCCCTGGGCATCTTCTACCAGAACAGAGCCTGCCTGGACTCGCCGGATTCGCCAGGAAGTATTCCCGAGCAGGACGATGTCGCCGCGCAAACTCTCGACGGCGAAGTCCTCGTCCAGTGTTCCAACAACCATGCCTTCCGGCTCAGCGATCACCGTATACAGGGCATTGTCAGGAATCGCACCTCCGCTGGTGATTGACGCAAGCCGGCTGCCGCGCCGGGCGCGCAGGCGTTTGTTCACAGCGTCGTGGTACAGATAGGTGCCGTAGCGGCCGCGCCGCGCTGAAATTCCGTTGGCGAGCATATCGATGAGTTCGTCGAAGGTTTCGCGCGTAAGCGCCCGATATGGATAGGCTTGCCTCACTAAGGCAAACAGATCGTCGTCGTGCCACTCAGTCGCCGCGCATTCAGCGACTATCTGCTGCGCCAGAACGTCCAGAGGAGAATCGGGAATGATGATGTGATCCAACAGTCCAGCACGAATTGACCGCACCAGCGCCGCGCATTCCAGGAGCTCATCACGCGTCGTTGCGAAGAGACGGCCTTTCGGAACAGCGCCTCGCCAGTGCCCGGCGCGTCCCACGCGCTGAAGCGCTACAGCGATGGAGCGTGGCGAACCGATTTGGCAAACTAGGTCGACCGTGCCGATATCGATTCCGAGTTCCAAAGATGCGGTAGCGACCAAGGCGCGAAGCTCTCCGGCCTTCAACTTGTTCTCAACTGCGAGCCGCCGAAGGCGAGACAAGCTGCCATGGTGAGAAGCGACAGCATCTTCCCCGAGCAACGAGCCGAGATGATGCGCGACACGTTCGGCAAGACGGCGCGTGTTTACAAATATCAGAGTCGATCGGTGCTGCTGGACAAGCTCAGCAATGCGCTTGTAGATCTCGTCCCACATTTCATTGGAGGCAACCGCGCCAAGCTCGCTCGCCGGAACTTCCACGGACAGATCGAACGCCCGGCGCTGCGCGACCTGCACGATCGTGGGTAAAGGACGCGAGCTGCCTGCGAGAAATTGACCGATCTGCTCGATGGGTTGCTGCGTGGCCGAGAGGCCGATTCGCGTCGGATGACATCCGGTGAGCGCTTCCAGCCTCTCCAGCGAAAGCGCGAGATGCGAGCCGCGCTTATCGTCGGCGACGGCGTGAATTTCGTCGACAATCAGTGTGCGCACCGTGCGAAGCATTTCGCGACTCTTGCCGGCTGTCAGCAGGATGTAGAGCGACTCTGGAGTCGTTACGAGAATTTGCGGGGGTCGCTTTTGCATGGCGCGGCGTTCGTGCATCAGCGTGTCGCCTGTGCGGACTGCGGTACGAATCTCCGGCATCAGGAAGCCGCGAGCCGCCGCCAACTGAAGGATCTCTCCCAGAGGCGCTTCCAAGTTCTTCTGAATATCGTTGCCGAGGGCTTTAAGCGGAGATACATAGAGGACTTCGATTTCATCACGCAGAGCCCCGCTGATCGCTTTGCGAACCAGGCGGTCGATGCATGCCAGAAACGCCGCGAACGTTTTGCCCGAACCGGTGGGTGCACTGATCAGCGTGTCTCTCCCTGCGAGAATGTGCGGCCAGCCCATTGTTTGCGGCTCGGTCGGCGTGCCGAACTTCGCCATGAACCATTCCTGGACGAGCGGATGCGCCCATTCCAAACCGGCAATTGCGGGAGGTTGTGTCGTGGTTAGACTCATGGAACCGAGTTATTTGCCGCGAATCTTCGCCTTATTATCGCCCAGATGACTTTCATAAGCAAAAGTTCAGGAGAGGTCAGCGGGTCAGTGCAGCAGGTCAGACAATTTGGGCGATCTGCCTTAGATCTTCGATGAACCGCCGCATTTCCGTATGCCTTGTTTCCTCGTCTGGCGCGCGCAATATTGAAGAAGGATGAACTGTGGCCATAACGAACGGAGCCAGAGAAGATTCAAGCGTTCGCCGCGGTGCTGCGTGACGCGAAAATCTTTGCCGAACAGGGCCTGCGCCGCCGTCGCTCCGAGGCACACAATCGCTTTTGGCTTGAGAATGTCGATTTCCGCGTCGAGCCACTGACGGCAGGCTGCAATCTCGGTCGCGTTCGGCCTCTTGTGAATGCGACGTTTGCCGCGTGGTTCCCACTTGAAATGCTTCACTGCGTTTGTTACGTACACTTTCTGCCGATGAATCCCTGCTTCGACTAGAGCCGCATCTAACAGTTTTCCCGCCGGGCCAACGAACGGCTTACCCGTCAGATCGTCCTGATCGCCCGGCTGCTCCCCAATCAGCATGACCTTGGATGCCGCTTCGCCGCCTTCACCGAACACGGTCTGCGTGGCCCTTTTCCAAAGGTCGCAGGACTTGCGGCCTCTGAGCGGCCTCGCGCAAGCTATCGATGCTTTAACGTGCTGGAGACGCGATGTCGCTCGCTTTGTTTGGACTGTGTCGCGCCATGTCAGAATTAAGATGCGCGAACGCGCGAACAAACGTCCAAAACAACCCCCTGTGACCAAGGGACACAAAAAACCGTGGGTCAGCGCTGGATGGGCAACGAGAAGGTTGGCTCCCCGGGCTAGATTCGAACTAGCAACCCTTCGGTTAACAGCCGAATGCTCTACCGTTGAGCTACCGGGGAACAGACACGCAGGACATATAATTTACAATAGCTTCTGGAGTTGTGCCACTAAGAGATGCTATGCCATCGGTGTCGCAGAAGGTCACTGGCCAGAGTATTTGAGAAAGCAGCGTCACTGCAGGCGTTGAGTCTTTGCGTCGAAGCCAACGAGCGAATCGAAGATTGCCAGCACATGGCGCCGGTATTCGGCGATTCGTTCAAAAGTCACTCGCTGTTCCGGTTGACGCAGGCTCTCACGGTCCCACTTGGCGAGCACGGCGGGAGGAACTTCAATGTCGCGGCGCAATTCCTCAGCCGAGTGACCGCGGAGGAACAGGCCGTAGAAGAAAGCTGCCTCCCGCTGGGGAAGCTCGAGTTCGCGCAGCGAATCATCAATCGGGTTCGCCAGCGCCGCCGGACTTAGCTGTGTAGCCATGTCGCAAAGACGCAGTTTACCGATTTCGCCGAAGGCGTCAAGAGTGCACATGCCTTCCCCATCGCGTAAGTTGAAAGAGGGTTAGTAACGTGTCCGGCTGGCGCGGAGAAACATTTGAAGGGCGGTAACATTGGCTTGATCGCTTCCTACCCGCAACGCATCAACGGGAAGACCTAACACCTCGGCTTGTTCCAGGCTCAAACCTGCGTCGTCGAGTTCGGCCAGACTGTAGCCTTCGGCAGGAACCAAACGATTGCGCGCGGAGCGGTCTACGGGCCGCGGGGGGTGAACTGCTGTGCCGCGCTTCTTTATCCGATTGAAGAATTCATCCCAGTCGCGGCGCATCCACATGGAGCCCCCTTTCTTGCGATCCTACCGCTTAGATGCGCGTCTCCCTCAAAGCGTCGCATCATGTGCCAAGCACGCCGTCGCGTGCCGTGGATTGTAACCCCCGCTGTCAAGAAAAGTCGTATTTATCATGCGATTGTTTCGATAGTGTTACGAACGCATGAGGCACATTGGATGCTGTATCCATTCGGTGCTGCCTCAAAAGTCGCGAACTGCCTTTCGCTTGATATAATCCGAAATATGGGATTTTGCCGATGAGCCAGTCTGCAGTTGTGCTTCATTACCATGAGCTTTGGCTGAAGGGCGGGAATCGACGCTTCTTTGTGTCCAAGCTCATCTCAAATCTGAAGCTTGCATTAGGTGGGATTGCCCTCGAGAAGATCGAGCGTCCCAACGACCGCGTAATCATTCGTTTAGCGAATGGCGCAGAAATCGATGAGTTGCTGCGGCGCGTCGCCCGGATTTCTGGAATTGCGTACTACGCCGTGGCGCGCCCAGTGGAGCGTGATCTGGAACGCATCTGTCGTGCAGCATGGCAGGAGATTGAGACTCTCACGTTCGAAACATTTGCTGTACGCGCAAAGCGCAGCGACAAGTCATTTCCGCATAGCAGTTCGGAAATTGAAAGAATCGTTGGCAAGCATCTGCTAGATTCCCTGAAAGCCGCCGGGCGGAATGTTCGCGTCAGACTTAAAGATCCCGATGTGGTGTGCCGCATCGAGATCACTTCCGGGCCCGCTCTTGTTTACGCGCGCAAAATACAAGGCCCCGGCGGCTTGCCCGCAAACACCGCCGGCAAAATGACATGCTTATTGTCCGGCGGGTTCGATTCCGCGGTTGCCGCATATCAAATGATGAAGCGAGGCGCACATCTTTCGTTTGCACATTTTTACGGCACTGGAGCGCGTCCGGGAGAATCCTCGGTGCATATCGCCCGCGGGCTGGTTCGCGAGTTGGTTCCCTGGCAGTTTACAGCGAAGCTTTACCGCGTTCCCTTCGAAGAGATTCAGCGGGAGATCGTACGTTACGCGCCGGAACCATGCCGCGTACTGCTGTATCGCCGGATGATGCTGCGCATCGCAGAAACAATCGCGCGGCGCAATGGTGCGCTTGCTCTCGTCACGGG
>DATFQU010000020.1:0-9639 GCA_035264005.1 Candidatus Acidiferrales bacterium | reverse complement strand
TCGAAGGCGTCGGCCAGCGAAGACATGCTGAACTATCCGATCGAGCTGAATAGCAAAATAGGATATTTGGTCAACGGCGTCGACAGCGCCGACTCAGCGCCGCCTCAGCAGGATTGGGATCTCTACGAGGTCTACCGCAAGCAGGTCGCTGACCTTGCGGCCCAGTGGAAATCGATTGTCTCGACCGATCTGGCAAGTCTGAACCGCATGACTCGCCAGAAAGATATCCAGATGATCGCGCCACGCGCGTCGGAGGGCACGAAGGGAGCCGAAACAGAATAACGGTTCGCGACTATTTGCTTCCCGGTTTTCCTGCCGGGAAGAATCCGATGCGTCTCTGCGACTTGGTAGGCGGTTCCACCAACTGCCGGATCGCCTCAAACAAGGCCGTGATCTCTTCATCATTGGCTTCAATTCGTTTTTCGAGTTCGGCGAGTTTGAGCGCCAGTTTCTTGTGCGTGCCGAGCATTTCGCGCAGCTTGATGAACGCGCGCACCACGTACACGCTCACTTCAATCGCGCGGGGAGAATTCAAAACGCTCGCGACCATGATGGTCCCGTGTTCGGTGAATGCGTAGGGCAACGTCGGCGAAAACTTGAGCCTCTTGAGGTGGTCGCAGTTTGCGACCACCTCTGCTTTCTCTTTGGCGGTCAGTTGAAACATGAAATCCGCCGGGAAACGGCTTTTGTTTCGCTTCACCTGCTCGTTCAGGCGTTTCGTTCCGACGTGATAAAGCTCGGCAAGGTCCAAATCCAGCATCACTTTGTGCCCGCGAATCAGCAGAATGCGCGATTCAATTCGCCCGGCTGGCACAATCGCACGTGTCTTCGGCATGTATTTCCTTTCTTGAGGGCTGGCGCAAAACACAGAGCCGGGGTCAGTTCTCACTAGCCTCGTCACTGGCTCAATTCAAAATCTCGCTCATCATCCCCATCACGTATTCCGCAATCGCTCCCGCCGACGTCAGCGCCGGCGACTCCATGCCAATCAATTGCACCACGTTCGCGAATTGCGGGTCTCGCTCAATTATGAAATCCGTCGCATGATGCGTTCCCGGCGACGCCAGCTTCGCGCGAATCCCCGTGTACGCCGGAACCAAATCCTCGGCGCGTATCTCCGGTAGCATCGGCTGCGCCATACGCACGAAATCTTCCACCGGAGGCCGGTTGCTCTCGTAATCGTTTTTGTCCGTGATGTAATGCGCCGTCGGCCCGACCAGCACGCCATCCCAGAGAGTCTTCGTCAAATGCACTCCTAGGCTCAATCCTTCAGGATGCGGCAGCGGATATACAAGCCCGCGCACCAGATCTCTTCGCCCACGTACGATTTCGCAATACTCTCCGCGCACCGGATAAACCTTGTGCTTCGCCATCGGCGAATTCATCAGCGCCGCCACTTCATCCGCGAACAGTCCCGCGCTGTTCACCAGGCACCGCGCTTCAATTTCTCCCGCCTCGCTCGTTACGCGCATCAGCCCGTTTCGCGGCTCCAGCCTCTGCACTTTCGCGTGCGTCACGATGTCCGCGCCATGGTCCGTCGCAATTCGCGCGTATGCCTTCACCAGCTCTTCGCTCGCCACAATCCCCGTCGAAGGCACTTCGATCGCCGCCGTCGCCGCGATGTGCGGCTCTCGCGCGCGAACCGCCGCCGCATCAATCATCCTCAACCCTTCGACGCCGTTCGTTTCGCCCCGCCGCATCAGCTCCTCAAGCGTCGCCTCCTGTTCCTTCGACGTCGCCACCACCAATTTCCCCGTATCGCGATGCGGCACGCCGTGCGCCGTGCAAAATTCCTTCGTCAGCCGGTTCCCGCGCACGCAAAGCCGCGCCTTCAGCGACCCCGGCGTGTAATACAGTCCCGAGTGAATCACTCCGCTGTTTCTTGAACTCGCGCCCATCCCCAGCTTCGGCATCTGTTCCAGCAGGAGCACGTCGCTCCACTTCGCCGCAGCCGCCGCCGCAATCGCGCAGCCCACCACCCCGCCCCCGATGATCACCACATTAACCCGGTCCATCTTTTCCGCTACGCCTTCCTTTCGTCGTGCGCCCCGCCTGCGCATCCACCTGTGACCCTCCTCCCCCAGCCCGCATCATCCCTCCTCCAGAAGGTTTGCTCCTCGATTCCAGGAGCGGTTACTATATCCGGAGGCCAATTTCCTTTGACCACTGCCTCGATTCCCGTCGGCCCCGCGCCTCGCAAGCTCAGGCTCCGGCCCCAATCCGGCTGGCAGCCCGTCAACTTCGCCGAACTCTGGCACTATCGCGAACTCCTTTGGATTCTCGCCAAGCGCGACATCCAGGTACGTTACAAGCAGACCGTCCTCGGAATCCTCTGGGCCATCGTTCAACCGTTCGCGCAAATGATTATCTTCACCCTCCTCTTTGCGGGGAACGGCTTTTCCACCGACGGAATCATCCCTCCTGTATTTTATTTCAGCGGCTCGATCTGCTGGCTGCTTTTTGCCTCTTCCCTCGGCAACGTCGGCAACAGCCTCACCAACAACCAAAGCCTCATCACCAAAGTTTATTTCCCGCGCCTCGTAATGCCCATCGCCGGATGCGTCACCGGACTCGTCGACTTCGCCATCTCCTTCCTCCTCCTCATCGCGCTGATGGCCTGGTATCACGTCCTACCCACGCGCGGCCTGCTTTTCCTGCCTCTTTTCATCATCATGGCCGTACTCGCCTCGCTCTCCGTCGGCCTGTGGCTTTCCGCTCTCAACGTGCAATATCGCGACGTTCGCTATGTCCTCACTTTCGTCGTGCAATTCTGGTTTTTCGCCACGCCGGTCATTTATCCCGCCAGTATGCTCAAAAAGCACTGGGAACAAATCGTCGTCTCCCTCAATCCCATGTCCGGCGTCGTCGAAGGCTTCCGCTGGTGCCTTTTCGGACGCTCCGCGCCCGGCCCCATGATCGCCGTCTCTGCCGCCGCAATCCTCATTTTGCTCGCCGGCGGACTCTTCTATTTCCGCCGCATGGAGAAGACCTTTGCCGATTTCGTTTGACGCCTCTTCCCGCTATAATCGTAGTCCCAGCGAACCCAGCAGCAGTCCCCAAATCTTCGGCCACCTGGCTTGGGCAGGTTCTCGGCAATGAACGACGCTGTCATCCGCGTCCGCGGCATCGGCAAGCTCTACGAAATCGGCGAGCGCAGCCACGGCTACAAAACTCTCCGCGAATCCCTCGTCAGCGCCGTCCGCAATCCCTTCCGCGCACGCGCCGCGAAGAATAACCACAACTCCAACGGCTCGTCCGCCGAAGCCTTGGCGAAGGCGGACACCTTCTGGGCCCTCAAAGACATCAATTTCGACGTCCACCGCGGCGAAATCGTCGGCATCATCGGACGCAACGGCGCCGGCAAATCCACCCTCCTCAAAATCCTCTCCCGCATCACCGACCCCACCGAAGGCGAAATCGAAATCGAAGGCCGCGTCGGCAGCCTCCTCGAAGTCGGCACCGGCTTCCATCCCGAACTCACCGGCCGCGAAAACATCTTCCTCAACGGCGCCATCCTTGGCATGAAGCGCGCCGAAATCGCCGCCCGCTTCGACGAAATCGTCGCCTTCGCCGGCACCGAAAAATTCCTCGACACTCCCGTCAAATACTATTCCTCCGGCATGTACATGCGCCTCGCCTTCGCCATCGCCGCACATCTCGAACCCGAAATCCTCATCGTCGACGAAGTCCTTGCTGTCGGAGACGCCGAATTCCAGAAAAAATGCCTCGGCAAAATCGGCGACGTCGCCCGCTCCGGCCGCACCGTCCTCTTCGTCTCCCACCAAATGGCCGCAGTCGCATCGCTCTGCAATCGTGTAATTCTTTTGGATGCAGGCGAGATCAAGGCAATCGGCGATTGTTCTGAAGTCATTCCGAAGTACCTCGTGTCAGAGTCCGATTCAGCCCAGATCGTGAACTTGCGTCATCACACCGGCAGGGTCGGCACCGGCGAAGTGCGCATTGTTGAAGCTGCCATTCGCGATAAAAATGGCGACCTTCGCAATCGATTCAACTATGGCGAAGACATTTTCTTCGAACTAACGCTGGAGCGCGTTACCAGGGCGCCGGCGCTCTCCTGCACCGTTGAAATCCAAACTGCAACGGGCGTGCCCGTCCTTCATTTGTACAGCATGGACGATCCCTCATGGGAGCCTGTGACTGTCAGTGATACCCAGAAGATTCGGTGCATGCTCCCGCACTGCGACCTCTATCCGGGTGTCTACAATGTTTCGATGTGGGCAGGCGCGAGTCCCCAGATGCATGTCGACTGGGTCTCAAACGCCTTGCAACTTCGCGTTGAGCAGGGCGATTTGATCCACCGTGGATTCGACATGAACTGGAAACACGCCGTCGTGCATAAGCAAAGCTTTTGGCGCGCTGCCGAGGAGACTTCGTGTTTGCCTTGTACAGAGAATGCACATGCCAACACTGGATTCACGCGCGTCGAATGAGCATCAATCGAGGAACGCAGGAAGTGTCTCACCGTCCGATCACAGCCGAAACCTTCCCGGTGCCTGTTGCCGCCGAAAAACCGTCGCCTCCTCCTTTGCCCCGTCGCATCCAGCTAAAGATTAAGAGAATCTATCTCGACCTCACCGGTCCGCGCATGGAGCGCGCGTGGATTCGCGCCAAGCCTCTGATCGCCTCCATCGAAGGATGGCTTACGCCCAATCAAGAAAAGTGGCTCTTCGAGACCGCGCACTCCCTGCCTGATCGCGCCAACATCGTTGAAATCGGTAGCTTCAAGGGCCGCTCCACCTGCTGCTTGGCATCTGGCTGCCGAAGAACAAGAAAACGCGTATTCGCGATTGATAGTTTTGGCAAAGACGGCTACTTCGGACATCACGATTTCCTTGAGGAATTTTCCCAGAACATGAAGCGCTGCCATCTCGCGAAGTACGTTCATCCCATCGCAGGCCTCAGCTCAGAAGTGGCAAAGACTTGGGCCAAACCGATCCACATGCTCTTTATTGACGGCTCTCACGAATATGCAGATGTGCTGGCCGACTTCGAGGGTTTTTTCCCGCACGTGGTCACCGGCGGCATTGTTGCTCTCCACGACGTAAGCGACCACTGGCCCGGCCCACTTCGCCTTTGGCATGACAACGTAAAGCATCGTCTCAATGAAGTAGGCTATTGTGACTCCCTCGCCTACGGTCGCAAATAAGATGGCCTCTACCCGCATCTCTGTAGTAATGAGCGTCTACAACGGTCAGGAATACTTGCCCGAGGCCGTCGATAGCATACTCACTCAGACATTCCGCGACTTCGAATTCATCATCATCGATGACGGCTCAGTCGATAAAACCGCCGAGATCTTGACCCGTTATGCCGAGCGTGACTCACGAATCCGCATCATCAGCCACGAAAACAAAGGGCGTGCTGCCTCGCTCAACATCGGGATTGAAGCAGCGAAATCCGAATACATCGCTCGGATGGACGCTGATGATGTAGCCTTACCTGAACGTCTCCAACAGCAATTCGATTTCCTCGAAACACAACCACAAGTGGGCATAGTTGGAGGCGCTGTCGAACTCATCAAGCGAAACGGCAGCGGTGTTCGACGAGTACAACCGCCCGTTTCCGATTCAGAAATCCGAACGATCATGCTTCAGGGCAATCCCATGTGGCACCCGGCAATAACTATGCGACGCAAAGTTGTTATCGCTGCGGGCGGGTATCGAAAGCAATTCCTCGATGCCGACGACTATGACCTTTGGCTGCGAATGGTCGAGCTATGCCAAATCGCCAACCTCGGCATATATGTGCTGCGATACCGCATCCATGCCAACCAAGTGTCTGTCCAAAATATGAGACATCAAACGATGTGCGTGTTTGCCGCGCGCATAGCCGCTGCCCTCAGGCGTTCAGGGAAACCGGACCCGCTTAGTGAGGTCATGCGAATAACGCCTTCAATCACCCAGGCGCTAGGGGTCAACGCCAGCGAGATCGATCGAAAGGTAGCCGATGCGTGCGTTTATTGGCTCCAACTTTTCAAGGATGCAGACGAGACTGCCGCCCTAGAAATGGTTGAGGAACTACTTAAGTTGTCCAGGTCTGCGGAGCGCACTGCGCTCTGTGACGCGTGTCTTACGGCAGCTCAGATCCATTACAGACATGGAAGACCAGGGCTCGCTCTGGCTTGTGCTGCGCGAGCAATTAGCTTTAGGCCCATAGTCGCAGGTCGCCCCGTCAAGAAAGCATTTACACGTCTCGCTGCCGCAATAAGCAAGAGTTGACCCGGCCCTTATGAGCAAAATCATTTTCATCGCGTCCAATGAGTACGTCCCTTGGGGCGGGAGCGAATATTGCTGGGCGAACGCGGTCGCGCGACTCGCCAAGCAGGGAATCGAAGTTGCCATCAGCGTGAAATGCTGGCCCACTCCCGTGAAGCAAGTCGAGCATCTTCGTTCATTAGGTTGTCGCATCTTTCTTCGGCCTCCGGAACCCCGGTCCCTTCCGGTTCGCATTATTCGCAAACTTCCCCCATGGCGGGAACATCGACTCAATCATGTTAGAAAAATTGCGTCGGGGGCAGACTTAGTGGTCGTATCTCAAGGCGGCAATACGGACGGTCTGCCTTGGATGGAGGCTCTGCGAGCTGCTGGCTGCAAATATGCCGCGATCGCCGAGGGAGGTTCCATCGCTTGGTGGCCTGAAGACGAATTAGCAGAAAGGCTTGCAAAAGCTTACGAGGCTGCTGCTGGCGCATATTTCGTGTCAGAAGCACTCCTCGATCTTTCTCGACGTCAATTCGTCGCGCCGCTAAAACACGGCAAGGTCATCCGGAACCCCTTCAACGTCGCATATGAGGCGAGTCCGGCATGGCCGAAGCATAACGAACGTGTATCGATAGCCTTCGTCTCGCGCCTGGAAATCGCCGGTAAGGGTCACGACGTTTTGCTACAAGTTCTCAGCTTGCCTCACTGGCGAGAACGCGACCTTCGCGTCACCTTGTACGGCGACGGGCCGAACGAACGCTCTCTTCGCCGGATGATTGCCGACGCAAAGCTGACAAGCGTTCAATTCGGCGGTTTCGTTCACAATATTGAGGAAATCTGGGCCAATCATCACGCATTCATGCTCCCCTCGCGCCACGAAGGCATGCCCTTGACGCTCGTCGAAGCCATGCTTTGTGGCCGTCCTGCCATCATCACCGACGTCGGTGGCGTCCGCGAACTCGTCCGCGATGGCGTCAACGGCTTTCTCGCCAAAGCCCCTACCGTCGAACTCTTCGATGAAGCCATGAATCGCGCCTGGGAAAACCGCCATCGCCTCAAAGAGATGGGCGAACAGGCCGCCATTGATGTTCGCAAGTTCGTCGGCCCCGATCCCACCGGTGACTTTGTCCGCGAACTCCTCGCTCTTGTTGATTCTCCAGCCCCATTTATGAGCACCGTACACAGTACGGAACAAAACGCTGTAAGCAATCCAGAATCATCACATTACGAACAAAAAGGCGAAGAAAAGGCTAATCGGTACACAAAACACAAGTCCGCCGGAGCCAACTGATTGAAAAACAATCTATTAACTTTTTCTAATCGGGACTGAAAATGGCTTTTCCCAATTCTCCATCCGCCGCCTCGTCCACCACATTCGGCCAGACCTCCGCCATTGACAATTCCGAATTTTGTGTTATGCTGGGTTTTCGTTTTCGAATGGCCGCCGGTTTTTCGGCGGCCTTTTCGCTTTTTAGGAGTCTAATCGCCAGACCCATGGATTATTAGAAATCGATGCAACTTGCTGAAAACAAAGGAGGGGACCACTTTCTAATCGCCAGTACTTTCAGTATTTTCGCGCTATTTCAGTCTCTCCGATGCGCACCAAGGCTCCTGACCCCATGATTCGCGTCTCTGTCCTCGTAAATACCTATAATCACGAGGGCTTCATCGCCCAGGCCATCCAAAGCGTTTTGGATCAAGACTTTCCCGCCGATCAAATGGAAATCATCGTCGTCGACGACGGTTCCACCGATGCCACCCCTCAAATCCTCCAGCGCTTCCTTCCCCGCATCCGTTACATTCGCAAGGACAACGGCGGCCAGATCTCCGCCTTCAACACCGGCGTCGCCGAAGTCCGCGGCGCCATCGTCGCCTTTCTTGATGGCGACGATTGGTGGCCTCCCTCCAAACTCTCCGCCGTCGCTGCCGCCTTCGAAAAGAATCCTGACATTACCGCCGTCGGCCACGGTTTTATCCGCGCCCGCGAAGAAACCCGCGCGCGTGAGCCCTGCATTCCCGCCGAAAGCTATCAGCTTTCCTTGAAAAATCCCGACGCCGCGCGCTTCGCCTACTCCGGCCGGCCGTTCCTCTCCACCAGCAAACTCGCGGTTCGAAAAAGTGTTCTTCGCGCCGCCGGCCGTCTTCCCGACAACTTGATTTTCTTTGATGTGCCCATTCAACTTTTCGCGATGGCCCTCGGAACCGCGATCATCTTGAACCAACCGCTCTGTTTTTATCGTTTACACGGCGAAAATCTGTACGAAACTCGGCATCCCGACGCCAAAAATCTCCGTCGGCGCTATCAATTTATCAGTGCGCAACTGGATTTCTTACCGGACGCCCTCGCGGCTGTCGGCGTCTCCCGTGAAACGCTTGCCGCGTTATTTGAAGCGGACGAAATCGCATGCGAACAGATGCGCCTCGTCCTCGAGAACGGATGGCCCTGGGAAACGCTGAATCTCGAGCGCAGACGTTTTCGTTTTGCTTACACGCAGCACAGCGCTTCCTATCGCATGTTCAAGTCGCTTGTGCTGGCCTCAACTCTTTTGATGTCGCCGCGCCGCTTTTATTCTTTGCGCGACTGGTACGCCGCCCGCAATCTCCGCCGCCTCCGTAAACCGCTTGGCGAGCCAGTTCCGATTCCCGGCATCCAGCTTCAATAGCAAAATGACAAACTCCTCAGTAATCTCCGCCGTGCCCCTGAAACATCGGAGTAAATTCCACCGCCTTCGCCGCCGTCCCATCGTGCACCGCGTAAGTAATCGAGTGTCCGTCCTCGCCATCCGACCACAGCGACGCCGCACCGTGTACCCCATCTTTGTTCAGCGCATAGAATTGCAAATCGAACATCTTCAGCCGCGATTTGTCGAAATCATAGTTGTGCACCACGCGATGCAATGCCTCCATGCACGCGTCCGTCGGCGACATTCCCCGCCGCATCATTTCCACCACCGTATGGCCGCCCGCAATTTTAATGTTTTCCTCGCCGCGTCCCGTCGATCCCGCTCCGCCCACGTCCGGATCCAAAAATAATCCCGCGCCGATGATCGGCGAATCGCCCACGCGCCCGGAAATTTTCCATGCCAGCCCGGAAGTCGTCGTCACGCCGGACATTTCTCCTTTTTCATTTACCGCCAGGCAATTGATCGTTCCCGTCGGAGGATGCGCCACCACGTGGCGTATCCACGGAGCCCATGCCTCGCGCTCCGGCGTGTCCAGCAATTCCGCCAGCTCCTTGTTGAACTCCGGCGAATCCAGCCCCGGCCGCCAATCTTTTGAACTTTGCGCCTTCCAGGCCAGCCACGCGAGCCGTGATTTATCTGTCAGCAAATTCATCGGCTCGAATCCTTCATCGATTGCAAACTTCGTCGCGCCTTGGCCCGCGAGAAAAGTGTGATTCGTCCGCTCCATCACCACG
>DATFQU010000019.1:0-2696 GCA_035264005.1 Candidatus Acidiferrales bacterium | reverse complement strand
TGAGCGTTATTGCGGGAGATGCGGCAAACGGCAGGGCACGACGCGCGACGTTTGTGCCTACAACACCGAGCCGGTTGAGGGCGGCGCGGACGTGTTACGACCACTTGGCGGGGACGCTTGGAGTGGCGATGCACGACAGGATGACGACACTGGGTTGGTTGACGCGACATGACGCGACACGCGACACGACAGGAGCGGCATATGACGTGTCGCAGGCGGGCGTAAGGGCGCTGAGCGGGCTGGGAGTGGACGTGGAGGCGACGCGGGCGCTGCGGCGGCGGTTTGCGTATGCGTGTTTGGACTGGAGCGAGCGGCGTCCGCACGTTGGAGGGGCGCTTGGGGCGGCGCTGCTGGGAGTTGTGTTGAAGAGAAGGTGGGTCGTGCAGGATTTGGACAGCCGGGCGCTGGAAGTGACGAGTTATGGAAGACGGGAGATGGCGGCGAGGCTTGGGGTGAGGGTTTGAAGGACGGGTCGACTAAAATACCTAATACTTCGCGCGGGTCAAACGCGCGAGAGGAAGAAGTCTTTGAAATATCTTTCTGTCGCGGCTGAAGCCGCGACCCACAAGGAATCCAGACTGGCCGCGGTTCGCTGAGTTCCCACCGGGAAAAGCAAAGGCCAGGATGGGAGCCTCCGGTGAAAACACCGGAGCAACGCGAAGACCCACGCTCACAAGACGAGCATGGGGCACCCGCAAAAGCAAATGCTTACCACAAACGGCGATCACTGCGAGAAGGAACATCAGACCAGCCCCGGCGGCACCGCGCTCGCATCAACGAAGGGGAGCTGGCGAGACGACGACTTCGACGAGGCCGGTGGCGACGTCGCAGACAAGGCCGGAAACGAGCCAGTTGCCGGGCAATGCTGGAATGGAGCGCAGCGAAGCAACGTCGACGGCGACCGCGGCGCGAGGGTCGGCGGCAGCTTTTTTCTTGAGTTCCGTTTCCGGTATCTGAAAATAGTGTGCCAGCATGGCGGGATCGCCCGAGGCTAGACGAGTCATTCCGCAATCAGTGTGGTGAAGCACGATGATGTGGAATTCCCCGCCGCCTCCAGGTGCCGCTCCGGCAAGCTGACCGATTCGCCCGAGCAAGCCCAATTGCTCCAGCAACCCTGGAGTGACTCGACCACCGATGTTGCGGATGACGACGGCTTCGCCCGGTTTAATTCCGAGGACATGAGCCGGATCCACACGCATATCGGCGCAAGCGATGATGATGGCCTTTACATTCGGTACCGCCCGCTGAAACGAGGGCATGAGCGCACCGGCGGCAGACTGCTGGGCGGCAAAGTCTTTGTTGCGTTTCAACATGGAGTCGAGATTGCTCATCTTCATTCTCCCGGCGGATGTGGCGGCACGTCCGCAGCTTTCGTAGATTTTTTCTCCTTCGTTGATTCGATGATAGTGCCCTTGCGGACGGCTCAGACGCCAGGCGGACCGCAGTCAATCAGAAACAAAAGCAGATTCCTCACACCGTTCGCAAACAACGCGAACGGGTTCGGAATGACATTCGGGTGGGCGGAGCGGACGCGACACTTGTGATTGTTTTGCGCTGCGTGCGAGCGGGCGCAACCCTTCATGCTCCAGGTCCGCGCAGTAGGATGACACCAAGGGGCTCACATTGTGAGGACGGCGCGGAAGCGAGCCTTGCCGTCTGCAACGCGCTCGTATGCTTTGGGAGCCTCGGCCAATGGATACGCCTCGACGATAGCTTTCACTTTCCCCTGCGCGACGAAATCGAGGGCTTCGTAGAGGTATTCGGGGCCGTTCTGCTGGCTGCCGATGATGCGAATGCGCTTGCCGATGAGATCGTCGAGCGAGACGGTAAGCGGCTCCACGTCGGCACCCATGGTGACGAGGCGACCGTCCGGACGCAAGCCCTGAATGCTGTCGACCATGGACTTCGTTGAATTGGAAGTGCTGAGGATTACGTCCGCGCCGCCCGCAGCGGCGAGGCTCTTTCCGTCGCGAACAATTTCATCCGCACCAAGATCGCGGATCAGCTTGTCTTTGTCAGGAGAGTGCGAAACGGCGATGGTGTGGAAACCTGCAGCTTTCGCGTATTGCACAGCGAGGTGTCCAAGGCCACCGATGCCGAGCACGGCGACGCGCTCGTGCGGTTGCGGATCGGCCCAGCGGAGTCCGCTATAGACCGTGTAACCGGCGCAGAAAATCGGAGCGGCTTGTTCGAAAGACACTTTGTCGGGGATCAGATAAGTGGTGTCAGCGTTCATGAGCATGTATTCGGCGTGGCCTCCTTGTACATCGAGGCCGTTACTCTTGAGATAGGGGCAGAACATTCGGCGGCCGCGCAGGCACCATTCGCAGCGTCCACAGGTGGATTGAATCCATGCGGTACCGACGCGATCGCCGACCTTGCGCGTGGCGACTCCGGGAGCGACGGCGACGATTTCGCCGACGGGTTCGTGGCCGAGGATTCGCGGAAATGGCCCGGGAATGTGTCCGAGCATTTCGTGCACGTCGGTGTAGCAAATGCCGCTTGCGCGCATCTTCACGAGCACTTGATTCGGTCCAGGTTCGGGCTGAGGAACATCTTTGATTTGCCATGGGCTGTTGATGGCGGGAGCGACGGCAGCTTTCATAGGTTTTTCTCCTCGGGCTAGTTTGATGCAGGCAGCGTTGTGGACGGTGCAAACGCCAGGCAGACTGCAAATATCAGAAAAACAAAAGCAG
>DATFQU010000018.1:0-12329 GCA_035264005.1 Candidatus Acidiferrales bacterium | reverse complement strand
CCGAGGAACGCGCCGCGCATCTGCCACGCTGGCTGCATGACTACAACTGGCATCGCCCTCATGCTAGTCTCGGCGGCGCTCCGCCCATCTCCCGTTCCGGCCTGGATCGGAACAACCTGTTGATACATGACAGCTAGTGACTAGAAAAAGCAACGCGCGACGCGACTCGGAGAATCGTGCGCTTCGTGACTCAGGGTAAACGGGCAGGCCCTTCATCCTTGAGAGTAAAAGAGCCTTGCCCCTACGGGTGAAATGAGTTGATTGTGGATGCAGAATGCAACGCGCTGCGTTAGCGGATGGCGAAGACGACGTCGAAGGTGGCGTTACACTTGGATTCGGGATCGTCGGTGACGGTCTTGGCGACGTTGCCGGTCTTGATGTGAAACTCCAAAGGCTTCTTGGGGAAATTGGGCAGGCCAGTGACTTCGGCTTTGCCGTTGCTGTCGGTGCCGATTTGCAGGTCAGTTTTGCGCATGTTCATGAAGCCGTAGCGAAGCTGGACGGAGATTTGGGCGTTGTAGATGGGCTTGCTGTCCCCGTCGCGGATGGTGAAATTGGCGGTGCAGGCGCCGACGCCGCCGTCGATTTTGGGGACCGCCGGGGCTGGCGGGGGATTTTGAGTTTGCGCCGAGGGATTCTGGGTTGATTGGGTTTGAGAAAATTGAGTTCTAGAACTGGCAGAGATGACGGTCACGAAGATGCAAACGAAGATTGCTGCGCCGAAAGCTTGCAAGGGCCGAACAGGGATACGAGACATTATGAAATAGCCTCCTCAGAAATTAAGGTGTCATAAAAAAGATACGCCAATCTAGACGTTGGAAGCTAGAGGTTAGATGTTGGAAAACGGCGACGCATTTCTTGGATAGACGCAGTGATCGACGCTCCGGAGTCCGATCCGTCACAAAGAAAAGCCATTATGTCGCGCGAGGCGACGCGAAAATGTAGGGCAACAGCGACTATCGTTGCCAAGAGTACGTGTACTTCACAGCAAAGCGGGTTTCACGAACCTGCGGCGGATTTGCTGGGGCAAGGCTGGCGAATTGAGTTCCGACGTTGTAAATGATGTACAGGTCGCTGTCGGGGCGATAGTTGTACCGCAGTCGAAGATTGGTGCTAACAGCCTGAGTGTTCGATGTGTCCATTTGGATGAGGCTCGTAAACGTCAGGAAGCGGTTGAATGAATAGTTTCCTTGCAGGCTTGCCAGTACCACAGAAAAATTACCGCTTGGCAATGGCAGTCGGAAGCGGTCCCATGTCTCAGATGCCGAAATCGAGAATTTCGAAGCCGGGCGATAATTTGCGCGCACCCGGAATTCGTTCAGTGATCCGCCGTAGTAGCCGCCGAAACGCTCGAAGAAATTATAGGTGAATCGCTGGTCTTGGCCTGAGCCGTATGTGAGTTGGTGCCGCGAGAAGTGGTACAGTCCGTTCGGAATGAAAACGTTCTGATAAATGTGCAAGGGCGTTGTGATTCTCTGCGTAAACACGTCGGCGATGTCATCGTCGGTATATGCGCCATTATCGAACTCGGCGCGGAAGGTACCCTGCCACTCCTGTGTTTGGACAATATTGTGAGTGGTGGGCGCGTGCTGGACGAATCCTTCGAACTGTAATTCGCGAATTCCACTGATCGCTGGACGTGCCTTGAATGTAGCGTCAGCATAAATTTCATTCATATCGGTCAATTCGATGAATCCCACCTCTGGATTGAAATTGGGGCCGACCTTTCGTCGCTCGACGATCCCGTCCAGCCAGTCTGAGTGATAAGAGAGCGAGGCACCCACATCGGTCGCACCGCCGGGTGTACTGCTCGGACTTTCAGCAGAGCGGGTCCCAGCAGCGTGGGCGTCGACGAACCAGTCTTTGAAAAACACTAAACGCGTATCCACTCCGCCGGTTTGATTGAACGGATCTAAAGTGTCACCAGAGCGCTTATCAACACCCATTACTCCGATGTAGGAGCCAGCCCACAAGGATTCTTTCACCCGGACAACTCCATAGTTGCCGTAAGGGTTTGGACCGTTTGATCGCGTATCGACATCCATGACTCCGATTTCCGTGCGACCAAACGTCCCTGTGAGCTTCGCTCCACCGTTGATCGGCACTTGCTGGCCGGTGATCGGGTCGATACCGATTTGACGCGTGAAGAAGAGTTGATCCTGATCGCCAATGTCGAAACTAAACAGGCCCGCATTCTCAAGGAAGAACTGCCGTTTCTCTGGAATGAACACCTTAAATGGGGTGAGGTTGAACGGTTCAAGGTCCACGTCGGTATCAGCAAAGTCAGTGTTGCCGGTCAGGTTTAAGAGGAGATTCGAACTGATTCCATATTTCACATCAACACCACCAGTCAACGGAAACAAAGGATTTTGGCCGCTCGTCTTGTCATATCGGGCCAACGCGTACGGCTTGACAACAAAGAGTCTGCCACTTCCGATGTCTCGGACTCCGCGCAACTCCCCTGCATGTGAGACCTTCGTGATTCCAAACCGTCGCAAATAAGCGCTCCACAGGTCCTCTTCATTTTTCCTGCGGATGAACCGTTTGAAGTTGAGTCCCCAGGTGACTCTCTTCGATTGCGTGACGTTGAGTGTCGAAAACGGTATCTCCACGGTTGCTGTCCAACCGTCGTCCGTTATACGAGCTTCCGATCTCCAGACACCATCCCAGCCGGGGTCGAAGTCACCACCGTCCGAGGTGCCTTGCTCCTCCACGATAAGCCCGTCGACTTGTGTGCCGAGTGGATTGATCTGGAAGACATACGCATTTCGCTTGTCGTGATTGGAGTCGATCAAAACCTCGAAATGGTCGTCCAAGTCCTGACTCACGTCACGGCGGAGTTCCGTTGCGACAATACGCGACGGTTCCGAGTCGTAACAGTGGATCCCGAAATAAACGGCGCGGGTGGTGTACAGGATGCGAACTTCGGTTTTCTCTGTCGCGGGTTGGCCTTCGTATGGTTCCTGCTGACGGAAATCATCAACCGGTTTCGCGAGTTGCCAGAGAGGATCAGTGAGCGTGCCGTCCAGCTTCGGGGCATGCTCCACGCGAGCTGCTTCCGCTATCCCGCCATTTTCTTGTGCATGCGCCGTGCCTTGAACGGACTGCGCGACACTTGCCCGAGGAAAACACAGCAACATTAGAGGAAGCGCGCCCACAAGAATACGGAGTGACCAAAGGGGCATGGGATCGTGCTGCCGATTGCTTCGCGAGGAAGCCCTTTGAGAGTTACGCATAGGGACGCCAGAATTGACGAAAAAAGATAAAGCGAGCCGCTGTTGCAGGACGGCTCTCACGCAACCAGTTGTATCGTACTTGTAGCGAAACGAAGCGATTTTCTCGTTAGACATAAGGATGCCCGCGAAACCGAACTCACCCACATGGTTTCGGCAATATTTGCTCACCCGCAGACTGACCTCATGTATGAGTTGGGGTCTGTTTCAGTTGCCCGTGGGATTTTGCGCAATTCTCCAGGGAGAACGTTCGGTCCAGCCGCGCATAGCGGATGTGGCCCACGCGATTGTTTTGTCTGCGTGACATGAAGTGCACGGATTGGGAATTTTGTATTTCTCCGTCATAGCGGGCGTGATGAAGCGGAACGTATGCGCATGGACGAAAGTGTTTGCGGGCCCTTCGGTTTCGATCGCAGGCATGTGGCAAGCGACACATTGGTTGCCGGGGCTGCCGACTTTGTGGTGCGTGTGCTCCTCGATGGTCGCTGTGCGCGGCCCATTGGGTGAGGATGGCCCGTGGCAATCCAGGCAAAGCTGCTGGGCTGGCTTTCGCAGTTGCGCGTAGTTGCCGGTGCCGTGGGCGTCATGGCAGTCGAAGCAAGTGATTCCGCGCCGGTACATCACGCTTTGCACGAAGTCGTTACCCTGCATGCGGTTCTTGTGGGCAGTACCGTCGGGGAAGTAGAGAAAATTCGCCGGCGCGCCGAGAATGTGGTCCTCAAGCTTCCAGTAATCCGCGAGCTTCAAACCGACATGATAGCCGACGGGCCAATCGTAGTACTTGCCTTCGATCGGGTTTGAGAGCGGCTGACCCTGCGAATGGCACTGAATGCACGTGTCGGTCGCCGCGACGTAATCCATGTGCGCTGGGTTAATGATGTTGCCGCCGGCCGGACGAGCGACATGTTCGCTGCCTGGCCCGTGGCAGCGTTCGCAGCCGACGTTCCATTCGGCGACTTGCCTTGTGCGAATGTTGTAACCGACCGAATGGCATCCATCGCACAGCGGCGCGGTTGAGCGGTGCATGTTGTCACCGGGATAGTAAGGCGTCCACCAGTCGGCTCCCGTAGCCGGCACCACATACTTGCTCCATTTTTTATTTTTGACTTCCCACTGGACGGGCAATGGGAAGTACTCGTCGCCCACCTTGGTGAAGTAACGCTGTTTCCAAACGCTTCCATAGACAAATGCAACCTGGTCCTTTGAAAACTTGTAGATGTGATTTGTCGCAAGGTCGGGAATGATCGCGTCTGGATGCGTGCGCGGATCACGAACGATGTTGGCCATGGGCGTCTTTTGCCAATGCTGATAAATCTCCGCATGACATTTTTCGCATGCTTGCGAGCCAACGTAGTGCGCCGACGAGGGAGTTTCGCGTTGCTGGGCCTGCTCTTGTTGCGTCAATGGCCGAAGACTGCGGATATAAAGGACGAGCTTCCAGAGGTCATCGTTCTGCGCTTCTTGTGGATTGCCCCAAGCGGGCATTCCCGTTAGCTGGACGCCGTTTTCAATGATGTAGTGAATTTCGCCGTCGGTAAGATTTTGTGTTTGCTCAGCGCGGAGATCTGGCACGCGCGGATAGAGCGACTGGCCCATGGGCGTCAGGCCGCTGGCATCGTGTCCATGGCAGTTCTGGCAATGAGCCAGGAAAGCGTCGCGTCCATCTTGAAGATTTTGGGATGTTGCATGGATCGGGTTTCGTTCGTTTCGCGCGGCGTTAGGAATGGAATAGTCCCGCGCTGCGCGAGCGATGGCGACTTCGAAACTCGAAGGCTTGTTCGTCGCGCGGAAACCATGGTGAATCAACAGGCCAGCGCCAATCGCTGCGATGAGAACCACGAGCAGCAGCGCGAAGACAAATGCCTTCCAT
Source organism: Candidatus Acidiferrales bacterium (assembly GCA_035264005.1). GTDB lineage: Bacteria > Acidobacteriota > Terriglobia > Acidiferrales > UBA7541 > DAHUXN01. Next base: position 7,226 of record DATFQU010000018.1, on the reverse strand, counting down.
GCCTTCATGGGCATGCCCTTTCGGCGGGTTACAGGTGAACCCCTGAGGATTTGTTATTCCGCACCGAAGCGCGCCGCGATCATACCATCAGCAAGTGACTTGGGAGGGGAGATAGATTAGAATGCCGGGCAGCATTTAGGACTCTTTGCTCGATCCCTCGAATTTCGATGCTCTCGGCTTCAACGCAATTTTAATTAACGTGGGATAGCGGAATGATGAGGCTGCCGAGCTTGCCAGTGCTCGGATCTTCAACCAGCACGCGCAGGGTAGTCACATCGGGCCGCAACTGAATACCCTGGCGGAACGGAATGCCGCCCTTGAGCAGCACGGCATACTGCTGGGTGGTGAACTGAAGGTTGTAGTCTTTGCTCCAGTTGTGGACGACTTTGCCTGTTGCATCCTGCCCGATGACGTAGACGACGATCTCGCCTTTGCGCAGATTCCCGCTTTGCGCCAACTGGATGCCACGAATATCAATCGAGCAGGCGAGATCCAGCGTGTTCGGACGAGGCTGATCGACTCGGTTTAGCGAAGCCTGCAAGGGAATCATCGAATATTCGACTGGACTCTGGACAGCAGCAGCAATCATGCGCTGGTCGGCATTTTTGTCCGGCGTGTCGGGGAAGGCGAAATAGCCTTTCGGGTAGCGCACGCTCAGACCCTTACGATTGACATCCACCTTAATTTCGTGGAATTTCCCGTCAAGCGAATCTTTGTCGATGTAAAAACCAAGCGTATAGGTGACTTCTGAATCCTCCACGGCTTTGCGAATCGCGCCGGTGATGTCGTTGGTGTTCACGAATGCCTGGCCGCCGGTTTCATCCGCAACCTTCTGCATCGTAGCGATGCCAATGGGCTGAGACGATTGCGCGGGCATGTTGTCCATCTGTCCGCTGGCGCCAGAAATGTCGTCAGCGTCAGCGGTTCCGGGAAGGTCGGCGAGAACCATGGGCGACTGCGCGAGCAGACCACGAGCGTCGATGGGATAAACAGCAATATTCGCCGGAGTGAGCACGTGCGCCAGTTCTGCCCCAGAGAATGGGAGATTTGCTGTGAGCCACACGAGGTTTTTGCGTCCGGGAATATTGGCGACGTGCGCAGCAATCGCTTGCAAGGCAGCCATGGTTTCTGCGCCGCGATCCTCATTGGCTCCGGCTGCCAGGCGCGTGGACTCTCGGTTCTCGAATGGACCGGCGGGCTTAAGAATGTCGTTGGCACGATTGTCGTGCCCGGGAAAATCCATGATGTGGTTGCTGGGCTCGACGACGGCGCGACTTGTAACCGATTTTGTGTCGTAGTCTTTCAGAATCGCGAGGAGCTGATTGCGGTCGCTGGTGAAGTCGCATACCACGTGCAAAGAATGCGTCAGGCCGTAAATGGCAACGCGATCCTGCGGCTGGAGCTGCTGGATGAACTGGATCAGATGATTTTTGGCGTTCTGAAGCGCGAGATCCTCGAGCCAGCGCGGAGATTCCTCGTACTTGGATTCCGCCGCAGAACCATAAAGAGTGTTGAGGTTATCGAGCAGCACGATTGTGACGCTGCGAGGCGGGGCGGAATATTGCGGCAAATCCGAAAATGTATTTCGGGCCAGCGGCGGGGGAGGAGTTTGAGTTTGCGACTGGGCAGGCTGTGAAGCTGCGGCGCCAGACTCGACAGAAAAGATGCTGATTTGTTGGCGCTGGCCGCGGTCAATGACCGTGAAATCGTTTTTCGTCAAGCCGCTGACTGGGCCGTTCTTGTCGCGGGCGATGACGCCGATTTCGACCAGCCGCGTTGTGACGCGAATTCGCGGAAGCTGGCCGCTTTCCTGCGCTATTGCAGCAGGCAACAGGGCCAGAAGTGCGACAACTGCGGCGAGGTAAAAGCCAAATCGACCCATTGGGAATGTCTCTTAGGCGGATTGTAAACCCAGGCGAGGCCGAGGGTGTAGCGTTTTCGCCGCGATACGAGAAAGTGACTTGGGAGGGGAGATAGATTAGAATGCCGGGCAGCGTTTAGGACCCTCTGCTCGATCCCCGCGAGCGGATCGCCCCAAGAAGTGTGAATCCCTGCGAAGGGTTAGACATCGAAGGCTAGATGAGCTTATTCCGATTGGTATCTTCCGAATGGGTGGCAGAGCGACTGGAGTCGCCAGAGTTTTTGGTGATTGATCCGCGGTCGGCGGTGCGGTACATGTCCGGGCATCCGAAAGATGCGGTGCATTTTCCGGTGGCGAAACAGCGAGACGCGGAAGGGCGTTTGGTGAGCGCGGAGGAATTGGCGCGGCGGCTCGGAAACATTGGACTGGATGCGTCGCGGGCGCCGGTGATTTATGACAATGCGGACGGGCGAAATGCGGCGCTGCTGACGTGGATGCTGGCGTATCTGGGACGGACGGACGTGCACGTGATGGAGACGTTTTGGGACAGGTGGATCGCGGAGGGACGCGAGGTTTTCTATCGGCCGGTGCCGGCGACGGCGAGAGAGTTCCAGGCGAATGTGCGTCCAGAATTCCGCGCGACGATTGCGGATGTGCAGCGGAATGCTGCGAAGCTGGTGGATCTGCGCACAGAGGACGAGTTTTCGGGTAAGGCGGAGATTGATGCGCGGCCGGGGCATATTCCGGGAGCGGTGAATTTGCGGTGCGACACAGTCGGTGAGAATGGAAAGATTTTGCGTTCGCCGGAGCGGCTGGAGGAATTGTTTGCTGAGCGCGGCGTGACGCGCGGAACGAACGCGATTGCGTATTGCCGCACAGGCGTGCGGGCGGCGCTGGGATTTTTGGCGCTGGCGCAGATTGGATACAACGTGGCGCTCTACGACGGGTCGTATGCGGAGTGGAGCGGCAAGGGTTTGCCGGTGGAATCGGATTTCGAAAAAACTGCAAAGGGAGAAAGCGCTCATGGGTGAGAAGAAATTGTTTCCGGTGACGGTGGTGGGGAGCTGGCCGCGTCCTGCGTGGCTGATTCAGGCGCTCCGAAAGCGGCAGGCGGGCGAAGGGACGGAGCAAGAATGGCAAGCGGTGGCGGACCGTGCGGTGATGGAATGCCTGGAAGCGCAGGAAAAGGCGGGCGTGGACATTCCGTCGGACGGAGAGCAGCGAAGAGACAATTTTTATTCGTTCGTGGTGGAGAAACTCGGCGGGATGCGGTTGATGAAGGTGTCTGAGTTGATGAACTACATGAAGGACCGCGCACGATATGAGGAAGTGCTGCGGGCGCTGGACGTGCCGGCGTTTGCGATCAAGAGTCCGATCGTGGTGGAGCGGCTGAAGGAAAAGAATGGATTGGCGCAGGATGAGGTGGAATTCGCGAAGAAGCACACGACGCGGCCGCTGAAAGTGCCGCTGCCCGGGCCGTACATGCTGACGCGGTCGAGCTGGTTCGAGGGGCTCTCGGATAAGGTTTATGGTTCGCCGGAAGAGCTGGCGAAGGACGTGGTGAATATTTTGCGGAAGGAAGTGCTGGCGCTGAAGGCCAAAGGAGTGGAGTTCATTCAGTTCGACGAGCCGATTTTGAGCCAGATTGTGTATGGCGCGGAGAGCACGGAGACGTTTATGTGCGCAGCGCTGCCGAACCGGCGCGACCCAACCGACGAGCTGGAGCTGGCGGTGCGGCTGATGAATGAAACGACCGCGGGGATTGATGGCGTGCGGTTCGGCGTGCACGTTTGCCGAGGGAACTGGAGCAGGAAAGAGGAAGTGCTGCTCAAGGGAAATTACGGGCCGATGCTGCCGTATTTGATGCAGATGAATATTCATCAATTGGTGCTGGAGTTTGCGACGCCGCGCGCGGGCGAATTGGAAGTGTTCAAGGAATACAAAAACGAGAAGGAGATCGGGCTGGGGGTGGTGAATCCGCGGACGGATGAGATCGAAACGCCGCAGCAGATTGTGGCGCGGGTGAAGGAGCTGGCGAAGTTTTACGATCCGGAGAAAATTTTTCTGAATCCGGATTGCGGGTTCGGGACCTTCGCGGAGCGGAACGTGAATACGGCGGAGATTGCGACGCGGAAAATGGCGGCGATTTCCGAGGCGGCCAAGCAGTTGCGGGAAGAGTTCCAGGGGAAAGCGGCGGCGCGGTAAGGCAGTGGTCAGTGGACAGTGGTCAGAAACAGATACTCTGCGCGGATAAGAAATCGCAGTTAGGGCATCGGTCGAAACCAGGGAGAATGAATTTGCGAAGCTTGGAGGAAAAATGGCGGAGGCGAAGATGTCGGAAGAAAAATTGAACGGGCTGCATCCGGAAAAGCTGAATGAAATTCTCTGTTCGATGAAACAGCCGGAAGTGTTGCAGGGAGTGAGCGGGCCGTGGAAGTCGCGCGTGGTTTGGCAGGACGGTTTTCGCGCAAAGGCGTACATGCGGAACCATGCGTCGGAGATGGACGAGCCGGGAGCGTTGGATGCGACGGACCTGGCGGCGAGCGCGCATGAGCAGCTTCTGTCGGCGATTGGCGCGTGCATGACCGTGGGATTCGTGCTGAACGCAACGAAGCGCGGAGTGAAGATTCATGATCTGGAGATCGCGCTCGAAGGGAATTTCGACAATATTTTGAAGTGGGCGGGACTGGATGATTCGGGAAATCCAGGATACCGCGGAATCAAGGCGAAGGCGTTTGTGCGCGCAGATGCGGATGAGAAGACGCTGAAGGAGATTTGGAAGCTCGCTGTGGACGGGTCGCCGGTGACGCAATCGGTGGTTCGAGGGACGCCGGTGACGACGGAATTTGAAATGGTGGGATAAGGGACCAGGGCCACTCGATGGACAGAGCGAAAAACTGAGGAGCGAAAAATGAGACGAGCAGCAGGATTTGCAGCAGTGGCACTGGGATTATTGATGAGCGGCGCGACGGCGATGGCGCAGCAGACCACGCCGAAGAAGCCGGCAGGGCCTCCGACGATTTCGTCGGTGATGCAAACGCAACTCGGGATTGTGGAATACGAGTTGGTGCCGGCCGCGAAGGCGATGCCGGAGGACAAATACAATTTTGCGCCGGCGGAGTCGATAGGCAACTACAAAGGCGTGCGGACGTTCGCGCAAGAAGTGAAACATATAGCGACAGCGAACTTCGCGTTTTACAGCGCGATTTTGGGGCAGGCGCCGCCGGCTGGCGTCACGGCGAACGAAATGTTGAACGGGCCGGATGATATTCAGACGAAAGATCAAATTGTGAAGTATTTGCAGGATTCGTTGGCTCTGGGACACAAGGCCATGGCGTCGCTGACGGCGGAGAATGCGGTGACCCCGTTGCCGAAGCCGCCCATTCCGTTCCTGAATACGCGGCTATCGCTGGCGAGCTTCAGTTGCACGCATGCATTCGATCACTACGGGCAAATGGTTGAATATTTGCGGATGAACGGGATTGTTCCCCCTGCGAGTCAGGGTCAACCGCCGGCAAACCCATCAACGGGCAAGTAAGACCGCGGCGCGTGTGTTGACCCGAGACGTTAAGACGCGCGACGCGAATTCAGAAGCCCTGACGCTGAGACGGAGTTCGTTCGGTCGGCGTCAGGGCATTTTTTTTGCAAAGAGCTCAGGCAAATATCGTCAACTTTTTCGCTCATCGAAGCTCTATCCACAGCGCCTTCCTCATGGACACGATTTAGTGTGAGCGGTATACTCCGCGGTTCGTTTGTTTCATTTTGTGATTTAGCGCGGGCGGTGGCGGGTCTGTCTGGCGCGCGCTGAAACTTTGTAAAACGGGTTTGCGTACTGGATAGTACGTTTCACACAGGAGAAATTCGCATGAAGAAAGCTATCTTTGCGGTGATGGTGTCGCTGCTGGCGGGGATTTGCTACGCGCAGTCGGAGCCTGGGCCGCTGTTGCTGCAGCAGCCGACGATGAACAAGACCCAGATTGTGTTCGTCTACGGCGGCGAGCTGTGGAGCGTGGGGCGCAACGGCGGCGACGCGGTGCGGCTGACGACGGGCGTGGGAATTCAGTCGGATCCGCATTTTTCGCCGGACGGCAAATGGGTGGCTTTCACGGGCGATTACGGCGGCAATCCTGACGTGTACGTGGTGTCGGCGGACGGCGGAGTGCCGAAACGGCTGACCTACCACCCGGATCCGGACACGGTGGTGGGATGGACGCGGGACGGGAAGAGCGTGCTGTTTGCCTCGTCGCGAGACAGTTTCGCGAGCGGCGTGGGCGGTTTGTACACGGTTCCCGTGACGGGCGGGCTGCCGGAAAAGCTGCCATTTGTGTTGGCCTATGAAGGGTCTTACTCAGAGGATGGAAGCGAGATCGCGTATCGGCCGGTGGCTTTTCCGTGGGGCACGTGGTCGCATTATCGCGGCGGGACGGAGTCGAAGATATGGGTTGCGAAGCTGGCAGATTCGAGCTACGAGGAAATTCCGCGCGGCGACTGGAACGAGTTCGACCCGATGTGGGTGGGAAACAAGATTTACTTTTTGTCGGATGAAAAAGGGCCATTCACGCTCTACGAGTACGATACGACGACGAAAAAAGAGACGGAAGTGGTGCCAAACGACGGCTTGCCGATCCGCGAAGCTTCGGCGGGGCCGGACGGAATCATCTATTCGCAATTCGGCGCAATCCATATTTACAGTCCGGAGAGCCACAGCGAGCATGCGGTGACGATACATGTCGCCGGCGATTTTCCGCAGTTGATGCCGCACTTCGACAGCGCCGAAGGAAACATTCTTTCAGCAGACATTTCGCCGACAGGTGCGCGCGCGGTTTTCGAAGCGCACGGCCAGATTTTGACGGTGCCGGCGGAACATGGCGACATTCGAAACGTCACCCATTCACAGGGAGTGGCGAACCGATTCCCGGCGTGGTCACCGGATGGAAAATCGATCGCGTATTTTTCGGATGAGTCGGGAGAGTATGCGCTGCACGTCAAGAGTCAGGACGGCATGGGCGATCTGAAGAAGGTGAGCCTGGGCGAGCCGCCGTCGTTTTTCTACAATCCGGTGTGGTCGCCGGACAGCAAGAAGGTCGCGTACACGGACAAGCGGCTGAGCGTGTGGTACGTGGACCTGGATAAAGGCACGCCCGTGAAGATTGACTCGGATGTGTATGAAACGCCGGAGATGACGCTGGATCCGTCATGGTCGCCGGATAGCCAGTGGATCGCATACACGAAGCTGATGGCGAACCACGTTCACGCGGTGTTTGTGTATTCGCTCGAAACGGGAAAGAGCACGCAGCTTACCGACGGGCTGAGCGATGCGCGTTATGCCACATGGGACAAGAACGGGAAGTGGCTGTATTTCACG
>DATFQU010000017.1:0-7382 GCA_035264005.1 Candidatus Acidiferrales bacterium | reverse complement strand
AGCAGACTGGCGGCGCGAATAGGAAGAATGATTACGACGCGTGCCGCCGCGAGCGTGTATGCGAACGCTGGACATCGCTCAGCCCTGCGCGTGACGCAACACCGCGCGCACGCCTTTCACTACTTGCTCGAAACTTTCTTCCGCCTTGCGCAATTCCTTTTGGCCCGCGGCTGTCAGGCGATAATATTTCGCCTTGCGATTCGTGTCCGTCAGCTTCCACTCCGAGCGAATCCATCCGCTCTGCTCCATGCGGTGCAACGCGGGATAAAGCGAACCCTCCTCAACCGACAACAGCTCATCCGATGCGCGCTGGATGTGCAGCACGATTCCGTAACCGTGAAGCTCACCCATCTGCTTGAGGGTTTTCAGTATCAGGAGGTCGAGACTTCCCTGAAGATCGTTCTTTGCCATTCCCTGCACCCCTAGACAACTTAGCCTGAAAAGAATTACCCCTAGAATGCTAGGTGTGTCAAGGAAATTTTCCCGGCGCTACGAAGGCAAAAGCAGGTCCCTCACCGCCATCGCGCAACAACGGCGCGCTGGGTTCGGGATGACAACGCAGAGTCCATCACGCCGGAGCCGTAGAGTCCACGGCGGAGGCGCGCTGCTGCCAGCGGCGGGGGCGGCGCTTGGGGTCGAGGATTTTTTTGCGGAGGCGGATGGATTTGGGAGTGATTTCGACGAATTCGTCGTCAGCGATGAATTCGATGGCGGTTTCGAGAGTGAGAACGCGGTGCGGGACGAGGCGAATGGCTTCGTCGGCGGTGGAGGCGCGCATGTTGGTCTGCTTTTTTTCCTTGGTGATGTTGACGTCGATGTCGGCTTCGCGGGCATTTTCGCCGACGATCATGCCTTCGTAGACTTCTTCGGCGGGGCCGACGAAAAGTTCGCCGCGCTCCTGCAAATTCCAAAGCGCAAAAGCGGTAGTTTTTCCGGCGCGATCAGCGACAAGAGCGCCAGTGGTGCGCGAAGCGAGTTCGCCGGCATATTCGGTCCAGCCATCGAAAAGCGAATGGAGCAGCGCGGTGCCGCGCGTGTCAGTGAGAAGCTGGCCGCGGAGGCCGATGAGTCCGCGAGAAGGGATTTTGAATTCCATGCGGACGCGGCCGGAGCCGTGATTGACCATCTTGGCAAGTTCGGCGCGACGGCTGCCGAGAGTTTCCATGACGACGCCGACGAAATTTTCCGGGCAATCGACAACAAGAAGTTCGAGAGGCTCGAGGCGGCGGCCGTTTTCGGTGCGAATGACGATCTCGGGCTTGCCGACCATGAGTTCGTAGCCTTCGCGACGCATGGTTTCGATCAGGATGGCGAGCTGAAGTTCGCCGCGTCCGAGCACGCGGAAGGAATCGGTGCTGTCGGAATCTTCGACGCGAATGGAGACGTTGGTGAGGAGTTCTTTTTGGAGGCGGTCGCGAATGTCGCGCGAAGTGACGAATTGGCCTTCGCGTCCGGCGAGCGGAGAAGTGTTGATGGTGAAAATCATGGCGAGAGTGGGCTCGTCGATGAGAAGCGGATCGCAGGGCGAAGGGTTTTCGAGATTGGTGATGGTCTCGCCGATCTGGATGCCTTCGACTCCGGCGATGGCGACGATGTCTCCGGCGGCGACTTCCTGCGCTTCGTCGCGCTCGAGGCCGCGGAAGGTGTAGAGCTTGGTGATCACGGCGGGAGAGATGACGCCGGAAAGTTTTGCGACGCCGATTTGAGAGCCACGCTGCATTGTGCCGTTGAAGACGCGGCCGATGGCGATGCGTCCGAGAAAATCGCTGTAGTCGAGATTGGTGACCTGGATTTGGAGAGTTGCGGCAGCGTCTCCGGAGGGCGCAGGAATGTTCGCGAGGATGGTTTCGAAAAGCGGGGCGAGATTTGTGGAATTGTCGTTGAGCTGGCGGTGAGCGACGCCGGTTTTTGCGTTGGTGTAGAGGATGGGGAAACTGAGCTGATCTTCGGTGGCGTCGAGATCGATGAAGAGATCGTAGATTTCATCGAGGACTTCTTTGGGGCGCGCGTCGGAGCGGTCGATTTTGTTCAGTACGATGATGGGCGGGAGATGGGCTTGCAGGGCTTTTTGCAGGACATAGCGCGTTTGCGGGAGCGGGCCTTCGCTGGCGTCGACGAGAAGAAGAACGCCATCAACCATGCGGAGGGCGCGTTCGACTTCCCCGCCGAAATCGGAGTGGCCGGGAGTGTCAACAATGTTGATTTTGGTATCGTTGTAAAAAAGGGCGGTGTTTTTGGCGAGGATGGTGATGCCGCGCTCGCGTTCGAGATCGTTGGAGTCCATGACGCGTTCGGCGACGATTTGATTGGCGCGGAAGATGCCGGACTGGCGGAGCATGGCGTCGACGAGGGTGGTCTTGCCGTGGTCAACGTGGGCGATGATGGCGATGTTGCGAATGGGCTGGGACATGGCTAGGGGAGGCTCCTGGATGGGGGAATTAGAGAGCGACAGTGATCAGGGGTCAGGGGACAGTGGTCAGCAGGCAAATGCTGAGGCGCGGCGGCCGGAACTGGTGTTCGGGGGCGGACAAAATGGCTTGGAAAAAATGCAAAGCACTGGCGATTAGAAACGACTCCGACCGTTTGTTTTCTACAACTTACGTTGATTTCTAATAATCCAGGGGTCTGGCGATTAGAAATTGACGAACGCATGAAGAGCGAAGGGTCCGGTGCGACATGAGGGCGAACTCCAGAGTCCTGCAAACGGGGTGTGCGAAAATGGGACCGGGTTCTGAAAAAATCGCGAAATTCAGCGATTAGGAATGAATCCGTTCTTTTGTTTTCAGTAGGTTGCATCGAGTTCTAATATTCCATATTTCAGCGATTAGGATTTCTCCATCCATTCGCCCCGCGCGCCCATAAACAACAAAAGCCGCGTCGCCGCGGCCTGTTCGCTCCCGAAATCCTATTCGTAACGTCCAGACGAACCTATTTAGCACGTGTTAACCAGAAAGTCAAGAGAAACCGCCGAAGTAGCGAAGGCCGGCGCGGACAGAAGCCACGTTACACAAAACGCGAAGGATTTGGACGCCCGCAAGAAGAGAATACTTCGCGCGGATGGGGCGCGCGAAAGGAAGAAAACCCTTTACGTCAAGGTTATGGCTGGTTTGCGGTTCTCAATTGCTTCATCGAGCAAACCACAAGAGAACCAAAACACGATTGGGGATGAGACGCGGCATAATGAATTGGAGTCGTGTTGACCTAACCGCGAGGACAAAGAGCCTCTATGCAATTGCATGACTTCAAGTATTTGTTGGCGATTCTGCTTTTTACTGCGCTCGCAAAACCTGTTGTAGCCAAGCAGTTGAAATATCAGATGAAGTGCGACCTCGGTAAGGATGCGGCCCAAACTCAACGCGCCAACGGCTCGACAATTATTCTCGCGCCATCGGCGACAACATGCCGCGTGTCAGTGGTCGACGTGAACAACAAACTGGTTTTTGGCTACACTGCACCCGGCATACAAGTCTACGTTGGGGCCGGCCCAACAGGTGGGACTGTCGACGCAGTGATCCAGGCAGACACTTTCAATCCGTACAGATTGTTCATTGTGTCCCTGGGAGAACACCCAAGACTGCTCGGAGAGCTCGACAACAAATATGGAATGTGGCTGCAGGACAGTTGCGGAAACGGACCGGAAATCTGGACGTCTGATGATGCATTTCAGGGAGATCCCGACCTAATGGACGTGTATCACAACGATGTATATGTTCCGGATGTCGTCTTTGTCTTGAGCAAACAACACTTTGTCGACGCTACTGCCAGTTGCCGATCGTATTTCGACAAGGAAATAGCAATGTTGCGTTCGCAATTGCGTGGCGATGACATCGAGGAGTTCAGATCCGGCCGAATCAAGGACAGTTTCCACCGAGGGAGGGTCAAGGGATACATTTTGAAGATCGTCTTTTGCTACTTGTATACCGGCCAACAGGCAAAAGCCAAACGTGTTATCGCCGACATGTGGCCGTACGACGACCAGGAGCGCGTCTGGAACTCTATTCTAAAACTGCGGTCTGAGGGTGTGCTGCGGCAGACCGAATTGAAACAGCCAGCGACCACGCCTTAAGGCATGCGAGAGCGAAAAGCCGCAGAACTTCGCCAACGACGCGAAGCTCTGCGCTACAAAGGCAAAGACCACGGCGAGATCCTCCGGTAAAAATCACCGGAGTCCAGACGACGGACTTCGCCGCGGTCAGGATGACAACGTAAAACAAGACATTGTGACACGACGATAACGACAGTGTGACAAGAAGAAAACCCTACGCTCAAAAAACGAGCGGGGGCACCCGAAAAAGCGAACAGCAGATTCCTCGTCGGATGCTCGTCGCATCCTCGCTCGGAATGACAGCAAAAAACAGAGTGCGCGGCTACGCCACTTCAATTAGTTGGTGTAGGTGGAGTTGATGAAATTGTCGACGTCGCGGTGGAGCTTGTCGTCCTGTTTCTGGTCGATGTAGACCATGTGGCCGGATTCGTAATAGGCGAAGCTGATGTTCTTACGAATGGACGGCTCAAGCTGCATGTGAGAAACAGTCTCTTCGATGCCATTGAAGGGCGTCGCGAGATCGTAATAGCCGCAGAGGACGAGAACTTTCAAAGTGCTCTCTTCGGTCATCGCGGAGCGCAGCGTTTCGCCGACTTCGGGAAGAGCCTGGTTGTCCCATGGACGGACGTTGGCGGAGACGGTGTAATACTGATTGTCGTCCCAGCCGAGATCGCGGCGAACGTAGTCCTGGAAGGTGGCGACGAATGCGCCTTCGTAGGAGGCTTCGCTGGGATCGTATTCGGCGTACTCCTCGGCGGCGTCGCGATTCATTCCCGTGAAACGCGAGTCGAGGCGGCCGACGATGAGGCGCTTCTTGCGCATGAGTTCCGCGAACCAGCGGAAAGGAGCGACGCGGAGATCGCATTCCTTGATGAACTCGGGCGAGAGGGCGGTGAGATTGGCCATGTCGGCGACGACTTTGTCGTATTCCGCGGGCGAGATTTCGTCGCCTTTCGAGAGAGCCTGAGCGTATTCGCCGTGGGCAAATTCGCGGGCGCGCTGAGCGATTTGGCTCATGCTGAGGCTTTGCAGATCAGACGAGAGCAAGTGGTGATACCAGGCGGTGGTGATGTAGGTGGGTAGAAAAAATTCGGTGCGGTCGTCGGCGCCCCACTGCGCAAAGGCCATCGTGGAGAGAAGGCAGATTCCGTTGAGATAGATGTTGTGGCGATGTTCGAGAACGCCGGAGAGTTCGGCGGAACGCGTCGTGCCGTAGCTTTCGCCGATGAGATATTTCGGGGAGTCCCATCGCTCGTTACGGGTGATGTACTGGTAGATGAAGTCGGAGAAGATGGTGGCGTCCTGAACGACTCCGTAGAATTGCGAGGGATTCTGGCCGGGAGCGGGGCGGCTGTAGCCGGTGGAAACGGCGTCGACGAAGACGAGATCGGTGGCGTCGAGGAAAGAATCTTCGTTGTCTTTGATGGTGTAAGGAGCGGGCATGCCGTGGCCGTCGGAAGTGAGGACGACTGTTTTAGGGCCCATGCCCATGTGAGTGAAAAGAGAGGCGGAGCCAGGGCCGCCGTTGTAGACGAAAGAAATCGGGCGGGTAGAGACGTTAGAGACGCCGTCTTTTGTGTAAGCGACGAAGAAGAACGTGGCTTTGGGATGGCCTTCGTCATCTTTGACGACGTAGGTAGCGGCGGTAGCGGTGTAATTGATTTGTTCGCCGCCGATGCGCGCGCTGTGATGAGTGACGGAGGATTTTTCGACGGGAGGAGGTGGAGGCGGTTCGTGCTCGTTTTGCACGTTCTCCTGTTGCGGAGGCGGTGGCTGCTGCGTGGCACCGGGAGGCATGCGGCGGCGCTGCTGAGCGGAGACAGTGAATGAAGCAAGGAGAAGGGCCAATGCTGCGATAACGATATGATGTGCTTTCATTGCGTCCTCTGCTGACAATCCACGAGGGAAAGCGAATTGCCAGACTGGCTGAATTGTGGTGCGGGAACCAAGGGTTAGAGACGCGAGAGGCGGGGGAACAGTTTCAACGTTCTTGGGGATGCTGAAGGCGCATGTGGCGCTTGGACGGTCCATGGGGCGCTCAGGTGTATGGCGGACAGGCGGTTGTCGGGTTTCACTCGATGGGAATGGCGACGCGCTTGGGTAAAACTAAAAGGCTCTTTACGGTTTTGCCCTGGGAGATTCGCGTTGGCTCAATTTCCATGGCTGAGGCCTTACGGAGAGGCATTTTCCGCTACGCCGGAGTTAGCTCCACTCGCGCAGCGTCATGCTGGAGATTTCCGGTGACGCAATTTCCATGGATCGCGCCGTACAAGGAGGCATTTTCAGTTGACTGGGAATTGCTCCCTGACGCAAGGCGCACCGCCATAGATGCCATCCTCGTAAGGCTGCGGGCAATCAACGTGCCTGAAACGGTTGAGGAGACGCGCGAGCAATGCGCGTTACTTCTTGCGCTGTCCGATCTGAATGTTCTGTGGACCTCCTACCTGCACCGGCACAACGGCAACCCGTTTCGTTCCGGCATCACAGATGGGCACGATTCAGAGCGCGTTGGAGTTGCTGGTCGGGATGGGCACCGCGCGGCGCCAGCGAGTTCCTAGAAATTCAAACTGGCCCACCGTGCAGATTCCCTGCCTGCGGCAGGCAGGCTCGTCGCCTCGCTCCTTGGAATGACACGGTTATAAGCGCGACTTGGGGAGTCGCGCCGGGCGCAGCAAGCAGCGCCCCTACGAATGGGACGGCCCACGCTCGAAACGCGAGCGTGGGGCACCCGAAAAGGCGAAAGACGCGGAACTTCGCAAAGGGCGCGAAGCTCTGCGCTACAAAACAACGGTGACGCTAAGGATGGAGTACCGGCAGGACTCCCGGTGGAGTCGGGGCCCAAGAACCGGAGACGGCCGCGAAAGTGCCGACGTAAAGATCGGCGCTACAAGCGCCGAGCAGAATGCAAAGCGTCCTACTTTAGAAAATTCAACCGAGTCTTCTGCCGAGGGCCGGGCGGCGAAAGCGGCCATTTCATTGACAATGCGCGATGGAAGGGCCAAACTGGAAGTGGTTCACACAGGGTTCCCGCGCCTTACCACTCGCTGAAGTTTCCTCGGACAAGCCGGCGGGTCAAAGATGACACTACATCGGAGGCAATACGGCTGGCCACGTTCCGGACTACAAACGCGACGGTGTTACAAATGTAGGTATACGTGCGGCCATGCGACGATGAGCAAAGCGTTTGCGGTTGCGCGTGCTTGCTGCGACGCCGCACGGGATGGGCGAAGGTGAACCCGACGGGGAGAGGCCGATTCCGTAACGCAGGCGATGACAGAGCCAAAGATCGCCAGGAGTCATCTCCCCGGAAGGATTCGACTGAGGTTTCGCAGCGTGA
>DATFQU010000016.1:0-3444 GCA_035264005.1 Candidatus Acidiferrales bacterium | reverse complement strand
GCCTTGACCATGTCGCCGTACTCGCCGCTATCGGCGTTGAAGCCGTAGTTGTCGTTTTCGTTTTCGCGGACTTTGCCGACGACGACTGCACCTTCTTCGCCAGCGTTGTGCGCGATTTGCCGCATGGGCTCTTCCAGGGCTCGCCGGACGATGTTGACGCCAATTTCCTCGTCACCGGTGACCTTGAGTTTCGCGAGAGCCGGAATGCAGCGAACCAGAGCCGTGCCGCCGCCGGGAACGATGCCTTCCTCGACCGCAGCGCGGGTGGCGTGCATGGCATCTTCGATGCGAGCCTTCTTTTCCTTCAGCTCGATCTCAGTTGCCGCGCCAGCCTTGATGTCCGCGACGCCGCCGACCAGCTTGGCGAGACGCTCCTGGAGCTTCTCTTTGTCGTAATCGGAGGTGGTGTTCTCGACCTGCGTGCGGATCTGCTTCACGCGGCCTTCGATTTCGCTGGGCTTGCCGGCACCTTCGACGATGGTAGTGTTGTCCTTGTCGATGGTGATTTTCTTGGCGCGGCCGAGGTCCTCGACTTTGACGTTTTCGAGCTTGATGCCGAGGTCTTCGGTGATAGCGCGCCCGCCGGTGAGTGTGGCGATGTCTTCGAGCATAGCCTTGCGGCGGTCGCCGAAGCCGGGAGCCTTGACGGCAGCGCACTGCAGCGTGCCGCGAAGCTTATTGACGACGAGCGTTGCAAGGGCTTCGCCTTCGACGTCTTCCGCAACGATCAAGAGCGGCTTGCCCATCTTGGCGAATTGCTCGAGAAGGGGAAGCAGGTCCTTCATGGAGCTGATTTTCTTTTCGTGGATGAGGATGCGTGCATCTTCGAGAACGCACTCCATCCGTTCCGGGTCGGTGACGAAGTAGGGCGAGAGGTAGCCGCGGTCGAACTGCATGCCTTCGACGACCTCGAGCGTGGTTTCCATCGTGCGGGATTCCTCGACGGTGATCACGCCATCCTTGCCGACTTTCTTCATCGCTTCGGCAATGATGTTGCCGATTTGCTTGTCGTTATTGGCGCTGATGGTGCCGACCTGAGCGATCATGTCGCCCTTGACGTCTTTGTGGAGCTTTTTGACTTCCTCGACGGCGACTTCGACGGCCTTCTCGATGCCGCGCTTGAGGGCCATAGGGCTGGCTCCAGCGGCGACCGTCTTCACGCCTTCGCGGAAGATTGCCTGGGCAAGAACGGTGGCGGTGGTGGTTCCGTCGCCGGCAACGTCAGAGGTCTTGGAAGCGACTTCGCGGACCATCTGCGCGCCCATGTTCTCGAGCCCGTCTTGCAGCTCGATTTCCTTGGCCACGGTGACGCCGTCCTTGGTGATGATGGGTGAACCGAACTTCTTCTCGATCACCGCATTGCGGCCCTTGGGGCCGAGGGTGATCTTCACGGCGTCTGCGAGAGTATTGACGCCACGGAGAATCGACTGGCGCGAATTCTCACCAGTCACAATTTGCTTCGCCATGAGACTTATTCCTCCTCAACTTTCTTGAATGCTTGCCTGAGCAAGCGAAAATTGCCGCCAGATTGCTCCGTGCGGGTGTTACTTTCTGCTGGATGCGGCTTTGGCTGCGCCGCCGAGTTTCGCGAGAATCTCGTCTTCCTTAAGAATGAGATATTCTTGGTCGTCGATTTTGATTTCGTTGCCGCTATACTTGCCGAACAGGATGCGGTCGCCAACTTTGACGTCGAGAGGAATCAATTCGCCCTTCTCGCGCCTTCCGCTGCCGACGGCGACGATTTCGCCTTCCTGCGGCTTTTCCTTGGCCGTGTCGGGGATGATGATGCCGCCCCGCACGCTTTCCTTCTCTTCGATCCGCTTCACGATGACACGATCATGGAGCGGGGTAATGTTCACTGCCATTTTTCGTAACCTCCGGTTTGACCCGCCGAAGCGGGCAAGAGCTTTGGATTATCGCGAGGGAAGATGCAGGCGTGATGCTTTAGCACTCCTCAACGACGAGTGCTAATATAACAAGAAGATTGCGCGTGTCAAGCGCATATCGCAACTTGCAAGGTGGAGGCAGAGATTGCAAGGGATGGCTTTTCCCTATCGATTGTAATATCAGATAGATACATGGAGACGATGAAACGGCGCGAAGAGGTGGGCGCGTTTGTGCTGGCGGGAGGGGCGAGTTCGCGGATGGGACGTGCGAAGGGACTGCTGACGTTTGCAGGGAAGCCTTTGGTTGTGCATGTGGCGCGGCTTGTCGAGTCTGTGGCGGAGCCACCTGTCATCATTGGGCCTGCAAGCGCGTACGGCGGGATTGGATTTTGCGTGATCGGCGATGACAGGAGGAATATGGGGCCACTTGGAGGAATCTGTACGGCGCTGCGGGTTACGACGCGCGGATGGAATCTGATTGTTGGGTGTGATTTGCCGTTTCTGACGCGCGAATGGTTGGAATACTTGATTGAGTGCGCGATGGATTCGCCTGCGGACGTGGTGATTCCGCTGAACGAGCGCGGACATGAGCCGCTGTGTGCAATGTATCGAAAGCGAGCGCATGGCGCGATTGAGGCGGCGCTCGGGCGTGGCGTGCGGAAGATCACAGATGGACTGAAACAGTTAACGCTGACCGCCATCGAACCATCGGAGTGGAAAGCCTTTGACGCTCGGGGAAGGCTGTTCAAGAATGTGAATACGCCTGCGGATTACGAGCAGGCGCGCGCGGACGCGGAAACGGCATGAGCGAGCGGTACATTGAATTTCGTGATGTGAATAAATCGTTCGGCGAACAGCACGTGCTGCACGACGTGAATTTCCACATGAATCGCGGCGAGACGACGGTGATTCTGGGGCGCAGCGGCGTGGGGAAATCGGTTTCGCTGAAGCTGATTCTGGGATTTTTGAAGCCGGACAGCGGGCGCGTGATTGTAGCGGACCGTGACGTAACGGACTTGAGCGAAATGCAACTGATGCCGATTCGACGGCGCGTGACGATGGTGTTTCAGGCGGGAGCGCTTTTCGATTCGCTGACGGTGGAGCAGAACGTGGCGTTTCCGATGCAGGCGCTAAAGAATGTGCCCGCGGATCACATTCAAGAGCGAGTGACGGAACTGATGGAGATGCTGGAAGTGACGGAGTTCGCGGACAAGCTGCCGGCGGAGTTGAGCACGGGAACGAAGCGCGCGGTGGCGATTGCGAGGGCGCTGGCGCAGGATCCGGAGGCGATTCTCTATGATGAGCCGACGACGATGGTGGATCCGCTGATGGCTTCGCATACGGGC
Source organism: Candidatus Acidiferrales bacterium (assembly GCA_035264005.1). Classification (GTDB taxonomy): domain Bacteria; phylum Acidobacteriota; class Terriglobia; order Acidiferrales; family UBA7541; genus DAHUXN01. The sequence goes on along the minus strand of DATFQU010000016.1, from coordinate 212 downwards.
GATTTAATTCTGAAGTTGAAAGAGAAATTTCATAAGACTTCCGTAGTGGTGACGCACGATACGCATTTGGCGCGGCGGCTGGCAGACTCCGTGATCTTTCTGCATCAGGGAAGAGTGATATTTTTTGGCACTTGGCCGGAATTCGAAGAATGCCAGGAACCGTTCATACGAAATTTCCGAATACAGGATGAGTTGATCCCCGCACTGGACGT
>DATFQU010000015.1:0-8306 GCA_035264005.1 Candidatus Acidiferrales bacterium | reverse complement strand
TGACATATCTACTGAAGCAATGATCCCAAAGAACTGGCTCGCTCTGCTAAAGGGCGACGATCTGTGGGAACTGTTACTGCTGGCAGGTTCGCTCGACGCGCGAGTGGACGCGGCGGTGAGTGCGCAGGAGCCGGCGTTCGTGGCGAAGTACGCGTTCGAGCTGGCGCAGGCGTTCAATGTGTTTTATCACAAGCACCACATTCTTTCGGAAGAAGACGCGGCGAAGCGGAATTTTCTGCTGCTGCTGACGGCAATTGTGGAACGGCAATTGGTGGCGGCGCTGGAGCTGCTGGGGATTGAAGCGCCGGAGAAGATGTAACGGACCCAATTTGTGAGCGACGCAAGCGAGCCAACTCCTAAGCCCAATCCGCGAAGCCGGCGGTGGTTTCTCTCCGGCGGCGTCATCGCCATCGGGGCGCTGTGGGCAAGCACGAGTGAAATTTGGCGCTATGCAGGCGCGCCTACCCTGAGTCCAACCGGGAACTGCGGACCACTCCCCGACCAAACCGCCGCGCCCCGCGCTGTGCAATGGGAGCAGTTCGGCGGGAGCATTAACGATTGGAGCGGACTCAGTTGCACGCCCATTTACGGACTCGTGCGAGTGACTCGTGAATCGGATGTACTGCGGGCTTTGGCATTCGCTCGGGAGCGAAATCTGCCCATTACTGCATCGGGCCAACGCCACAGCATGGGCGGACAGGCGTTTAGCCGTCGCGGTGTAGTTCTCGAAATGCGCGGACTCAATCAAGTGTGGCTTGATCGAGACCAACAAACCGTGACGGCGCAGGCTGGCGCCACGTGGACGGACATTCTCGCAACACTCGACCCGCAGGGCTTGGCTGTCCGATCAATGCAGTCGTACAGCGTATTTACGCTGGGCGGGTCGCTCAGCGTAAATGGTCACGGAATCTCGCGTGATTTCGGCGCAATTGCAGAAACCGTGCGAGAGTTGAGAGTGTTGCTGGCAAACGGGAAGATTGTAACCGCGAGCCCCACTCAGAATGCCGACCTGTTTCGTCACGTGCTAGGCGGTTACGGATTGTTCGGAATTGTCCTCACGGCCACACTCAATTTGACGCGGAACTGCCTTTACGAAGTGAAGTTGCATACGCTGAATGCCCGAGGATTTTCTGAGTACCGCCGCCAGTTTCTAGGCGACACGACCGCCGTGCCGTTGGCATATGGAAGATTCAGTGTTGCGCCCGGGAGCGGCTACATGGATGCCTTAATGATACACGAATTCCATGTGGTCGAGATAGATAAGAAAACTGCGCTTCCGCCGATGAATGCAGCCACAAACGCTGCGTTCGTCAGGTTTGTGCTCAATTTCTCAAAGACGGGTCGGGTCGGGCGCTGGCTTCGCTGGCGCGCGGAAAATGCAGCGGGATGCAGAGTTGATCATGGTCAAACGCTTTCTGGCAGGAGCGGAAATTGCTTCGTCACTCGCAATACGGCATGCGATGACTCAACGGACTATTTGTACGACCGGCTGAACGACAGCAACTTGCTACAGGAATATTTTGTCCCGGCGGAATATCTCCCGACTTTTATGGATGGTTTGCGAAAGATAGTGCAAGAAACGGAACTTAACCTGGTTAACGTGACTCTGCGGTTGGTATCCCGCGACGCTATCACTGCGCTCCCGTACGCACCGCGCGACATGGTCGCCCTAGTCTTATACGTTTGCGAACAGCGCGAATCTGCTGCCCAAGGGAGGTTGCAAGAAGCGACGCTCCGTCTTATTGAATTGAGTACCGCCGGAGGCGGGACGTTTTATCTTCCTTACAGACTTGACTACGGAATGCCGCAGTTGCGGGCCGCGTACCCGCGAATTGATGATTTTTTCGCGGCGAAGCGCCGCCATGATCCCGAGGAACGATTCACCAACCATTTCTACGAAAGCTACGGGAACTCGACCTAAATCTAGCACAGCAGCTATTGCTTCATGGCGAAGTCGATGAGGGTGCGGACGGCGATGCCGGTGGGGCCGGATGCGGACCAGGGTTTCGCGTCGTCGCGCCAGGCGGTTCCGGCGATGTCGAGATGGACCCACGGAGTGTCTTCGGCAAATTCCTTGAGGAACCACGCGGCGGTGATGGAGCCGCCGCCTTTGCCGCTGCCGGTGTTACGAATGTCGGCGATTTTGCTCTTGATCATTTCCTGATATTCGTCGTCGATAGGCATGGGCCACATTTTTTCGCCTTGGGCGCGTGCGCTTTCGAGGACGCGGTCGAGAAATTCGCGGGGCGTGCCAAACGCGCCGACGTGGACGTTGGCGAGAGCGACGACGATGGCTCCGGTAAGTGTGGCGGCGTCGATGAGGTGAGTAGCGCCGAGCTTCTTCGCGTAGCAGATGGCGTCGGCGAGAATGAGGCGGCCTTCCGCGTCGGTGTTAATCACTTCAATGGATTTGCCGGACATAGCGATTTGGACGTCGCCGGGCTTTTGCGCGCGGCCGCCGGGCATGTTTTCTGTGGCGGGGACGACGGCCATGACTTCGATGGAAGGTTTGAGGCGCGCGAGGGCGCGCAGGACGGCGAGCATGGTGGCTCCGCCGCTCATGTCGGTCTTCATCTCTTCCATGTTGTTGGCGGGCTTGATGGAGATGCCGCCGGTGTCAAAGGTGACGGCCTTTCCGACGAGCGCGAGGACGGGGGAATTCGGTTTTTTCTGCGCGGGACGATAACGAACGACGATGAGGCGCGGCGGTTCTGCGCTGCCCTGCGCGACACCGAGAAGAGCGCCCATTTTGAGTTCGGCGATGCCCTTTTCGTCGAGAATGTCGAGTTCGAGGCCGGATTCTTTGGCCATGGCTTCGGCGCGCGAGGCGAGCATGCGCGGAGTAAGGCGATTGGACGGCTCGTTGATCATGTCGCGGGCGAAGATTTCGGATTCACCGATGATTTTGGCGCGCTCGATGGCGGCTTCGATTTCGGCGCGGGAATTTGCGGGGAAGCCGAGGAGCGCGACGCGGTCGATGGAGCGATTGGGCTTTTTATCTGTTTGATATTTGTCGGAGTCGTATTCGGCGTGGAGGAAGCCTTCGACAATGGCTTGCGCGGCCGCGGGAGTGCGTTCGTTGTCGCCGGCGAAAAATGCGAAAGATTTCACGCCGCGCGAACGGAGGTAGCGGAGGGCAGCTCCGGAGATCTTGCGAAGTTCGGCATGCGAGAACTTGTCGCGCTTGCCAGCGCCGACGAGGAGAAGTTTTTTCGCGGCGAGTCCGGCGGGGTAATGAATCTGGACCATTTCCAGAAATTTGCCAGTGAGTTCACCGGAATCGGCAAGCGGCTTGATTTTGCCGCCGGTGGCGCGGTCGAGTTCAGCTACGGGACCTTCGATGCGCGGTTCTTTATCGCCAAAAACATAGGCAACGATTGCGTCGGTGGAAACGGATGAAAACGGCTGAGCTTCCGACTGGAATTGAATGGACATGTTCTCCTTTTCAGTGCCGCTTGTGGCGGTGCATTGCTTCGCGTGCTTCGCGCTTGTCTTCTTTTTCGCGTTCGGCGCGGCGGCGATCCCAGAATTTTTTGCCGCGGGCCAAAGCGAGTTCGCATTTGGCCATGCCTTCGCGAAAATAGATTTTGAGCGGGATAAGAGTAAGGCCTTTTTGCTGAACCTGGCCGCCCAATTTATTGATCTCGCGGCGATTGAGTAAGAGTTTGCGGGCGCGCAACGGGCCGTGATTCCAGGGGCCGCCGGGTCGATATTCGGGAATATGGCAGTTCATCAACCAAACTTCGCCAGCCTTGACTTCGGCGTAGGCGTCGCGGAGCGAGCCTTTCCCCTCCCGTAAACTTTTGACTTCGGTGCCTACGAGAACCATGCCCGCTTCGAGGCGATCAAGTAATTCATAATTGTAGGAAGCGGCGCGGTTCTGAGCTGCAATTTTGACGGCGGGAGCGTCTTTCTTTTTCGCCGTGGTCTTCGGCGTGGACTGGGTTGTGGGCTTCGTCGAGTGCTTCACCGTCGGTATGATATGCGACCAAGGATATGCGAGCAAGCGGGCGGAATCTGTGGAGAGGCACCAAACTGACGACGGCGTGTTTGATGTGACGGTCACGGAACAGTCATAGAAATGTAACGACAACGCGCGGTTTCCTTGTTGCATCCTAGTGGGAATGCTAGACTGCGGAATAAATTCATTTTCAGCGGAGGGTGCATTGCGCCGAGCGTTAGTCGCTTCTTTTGTGGCGTTTGCGGCCGTGGCGATGGCGGGCTGCGGCAGCACGCACAGAAATAAACAGGCCTACAAAGCTGGGTTTCAGGCGGAAACTATCGGCGATTACGACGCGGCTGTCATTGAGTACGACAAGGCGCTGAAGAGCGATCCGCTGAATACGGAATTCAAGCTGCACGACCTGCAGGCACACTTCGCAGCTGGGCAGTTCCACGTGGAGCAAGGCGAAAAAGCGTTGAAGAAGGGCGCCTTGGAAATGGCGCTGGGAGAATTCGAAAAGGCCGAAGCGGTGGATCCGTCGAGCACAATCGCGCAACAGGATGCGCAGAAGACGCTGGAGCTGCTGGCCAAAGTGAAGAACGAAGAGCAGCCGAAACCGGTTGGAGTCGCGCCGCCAGAAGACCTTGACTTGATGAGCGCACCGCCGGAACTGAAGCCGCTCTCGCGAGAGCCACTCAATCTGAAAGTGCCCAACGAAGACCCGCACATGATCTTCCAGACGATCGCGCAGCTTGCCGGGATTAGCGTGATTTTCGATCCGTCGTTTCAGTCGCGGCCGGTGACGGCTGATTTTGACAACGTGACGCTGGAGCAGGCGCTCAACGCAGTGTCTCTCGAAAGCAACGCATTCTGGAAGCCCATCACCGACAACATTATTTTTGTGGCGCAGGAAAGTCCCGAGAACCGCCGGAAATATGAGGACGAAGAAGTGCAGACGTTTTACGTGCACAACAACTCGACGCCGCAGGAATTGAACGAAATATCGACGCTGCTCCGTCAACTATTGGATACGCCGCGAATCGCGCAGGTGGGCAGCGCCAATGCGATCGTGGTACGGGCGACGCCAGACAAACTGATGCTGGCCAGCAAGGTTATCGACAGCATTGATAAGTTGAAGGCGGAAGTGGTGGTCAAGGTGGACGTGATGGAAGCGCGTCGAGACCACGAGACGACTTTGGGAATACAGCCTGGGACGAGCGCGTCGCTGACGTTCACGGGTGTGCCGGGTTCTACGTCGAGCAGCAGCGGCAGCGGTACTTCCTCGGGCACAGGAACAACCACGACGACGCCGACGTTGCCGCTGAATGGCCACCTTACGACGGGCGACTACAGTCTAACGCTGCCCGGTGCCACTTTGAACGCGTTGCTGACAGACAGCACAACGCACCTTTTGCAAGACCCGAACGTGCGGATTGAGGACGGTGCGACGGCGAAGCTCGCCATCGGAGATAAGGTGCCGATCGCGACGGGGAGTTTCCAGGCCGGCGTGGGCGTGACAGGCACGGCGGGCGTGAGCCCTTTGGTGAATACGCAATTTCAGTATCAGGAAGTTGGCGTGAATCTGGAGGTGACTCCGCGGATCCATCCTGATGGCCAAGTCAGCATGAAGATTTCGGTGGATGTATCTGCGGTCGCCAGCGAGCAAAATATCGGCGGAATCCAGCAGCCGGTTATTGCCCAGAACAAGATTGACGAAGGCGAGATTACGGTCAGAGACGGTGAAGTCACTTTGCTGGGAGGATTGCTTACACAGCAGCAGCAGAAAAGCATCAGCGGCTGGCCGGGACTCGCGAAGATACCGTTTTTCCGCTATTTCTTTTCAAGCCAGGACGTACAGACTGAAGATGATGACATCGTGATCGCGATTACTCCCCACATCGTGAGGATGCCGAGCATTTCGGAAGACGACCTGAGGACGCTCGCATCCGGCACTGAGAACAACGTGCAGGTATATCCCAAGGGAATGGATGGTCTTACGCCGCAGCATCAAGACGCGCCAGCCCCGGGAAGCGCTCCGAGTAAACCACAGGCCGATGCTCAAGGCGGCCAAGCTGCGCCAGGAGCGGCGGCGCTGCAATTCCAGCCGCAGGCGATTTCGATGAAGCCGGGCGACACGATGACTGTTGGACTCGCCGTGAGTAACGTGCAGGACCTTTACTCGATTCCGTTGCTGCTGCAATACAACCCGGCCGTGATTCAAGTCGAAGATGTGCGCAACGGCGGATTCTTGTCCGGCGGCACGCAGAATATTGCGATTGTCCACCAGGAGAACCAGCAACAGGGCCAAAGCGTCATTTCGGCGACGCGGAGCCCGAACACGCCGGGAATCAGCGGCTCGGGCACGCTGTTCGGCATCGTAATTAAAGCGATTGCGCCGGGGACTTCTCAGCTGCAGATTCTGCAAGTGAATGCACGCGACTCGCAGCAGAAGCCAGTGACGCTGACGAGCGGCACGGCGAGTGTGCAAGTGCAGTAAACGGTCAATGATGAGACGCAAGGCGAAAAAAACGAGAGCAGGAAAAAAGTTCGCGGCGTGCTCGATGGCGGGCATGACGCTGCTGGAATTGATCGTAGCGTGCGCAATTCTGGTTACGCTTTCCAGCATGGCGGTGCCCATGGCGCGAGTGCAAATCAAACGTGAGAAGGAAACGCAGCTCAGGCGCGATTTGATCGAGATGCGCGATGCGATTGACCGTTACAAGGACGCGGCGGATCAGAATTTGATTAAGGTTGAGGTGGGAACAGAGGGTTATCCTCCGGACTTGCAGACGCTCGTGACTCCCGTACAACTGGCGGGCGCGCCGGACCGACGGGTACGGTTTCTCAGGAAGATCCCGGTTGACCCGATGACAGGAACGACGGACTGGGGCCTGCGTTCGGTGCAAGATGACGCGGACTCGGATAGCTGGGGCGGGCAGGATGTGTTCGACGTGTTTACGAAGTCGACGGGAACAGCGCTGGATGGAACGAAGTATTCGGATTGGTAGAGAGCATGGACTGGCATAGCAAAACTCGCGGAGTGTACGGGAGTCATGCGGGCGGCTTGCGGCGCGCTGTCGAAGCGGGATTCACGCTGCTTGAGCTGATGATCGTGGTGGCGATTATTCTGATTCTCGCGGGAATGGCGGCGGTTCGGTATGACAAATCGATCGCGCTAGCCAAGGATGCGGCAATGCGTCATGATTTATCGGTCATGCGTGACGCGATCGAGCAATACACGCTCGACAAGGAACAGGCTCCGCAATCGCTCGACGATCTGGTAAGCGCGGGATATCTTCGCCAAATTCCCGTCGACCCAGTCACCCGAGCAAAGGACTGGGTTACGGACACTTGCGACACCCTGCTCAGTCCTGACCAGGAATCCGGTGGCGGGATCTGCGACGTGCATTCGCCTTCGGAAAAGGCGTCGTCAGTGGAGAATACTCCGTAGGAAAACGGGTAGGCCGTTCCCATCGCAGAGTCCCAGACACAGTCTTCTAAAAAAGCAAACTAACGGCGGTCTTGAGGGTGATTTCCTTTCCGTCGCGTTCTATGACCAGCGTTTTTGCTTCACCCGGCTTTCCTTGCAACTCCTCTAGCACATCTGCCAGAGATCCTTTCACGATCCAATTGTTGATGCTGACGAGTCTGTCGTTCGGCTGGACGCCTTCGATACCGTTTTTCCCACGACATTGAGTCACGCCGCCGATCATGTAGCCGCCGTCGGGACGCGCACCGATCACTACGCCAACGGCAGCGAGAGCCTCCTGGCTTGCATCCGCTTCTCTTTCGAGATAGGTCACGCCATGCGGATAATCGATTTCGACGCGGAAGGCACGAAGCAAATTTCCGGCGATAGAGCCGACAATCGGAGCAGTCATCATGCCGGACATCCATTTCTCAAATGTGCCCGCGGGCCTCGATACGACGCCGACACGCGGCAAATCGAACGTGCCCCATTGCATTTCCGGGACGCGCAGCATCTCGGCTTTGGCATCAAACGCGCCGCCGATCATGTTGGCGGGGCCGACGGCGCCGTCGCAGCGCGGCCAATCGGGATGCGCTGTTTGCCATTTGTCGATGAGCGTTTGCGAGACCATGGTGTAGGCGGCGCCGGTGTCGAGGAGAAAGTCGTACTTTTGGCCGTCGACGGTGAGTTCGACGCGCGGGAATCCGGACTTTTCGGCAATCGGCGATGGTACCGGGACGCCGCGCGGTTTCAGAGTACCTGGCTGGGCCATGGTGAATTGCCGGCCAGGATAGTCAAAGACCACTTGGTATTTTCGCAACACGCGGGCGGGTAGGAAGCCTTCGGCTCCGCTTCCCGGCGAGAATTCGGATTTCGATCCAACGCGAACCACTG
>DATFQU010000014.1:0-2820 GCA_035264005.1 Candidatus Acidiferrales bacterium | reverse complement strand
GATCGGCCATTCGTTAGGCGAAGAAAATCAGCGTCTGCTGTTGCGCTTAATGCAGGCGCGGCAATTGATGGAGCTAGCGCGAAACCGGGACCACGCCTTCACTGCACCGCAATCGTTCGCGCGCTGTCCGGAATGTGACTTCAACAAAGTCGAAGCAGCGGTTGAGAGCGCGCAGGCGACAAACATCCCGAGAGCCAAAGCGCAATTGCGCGAGTGGCTGCGGCGCTGGCGCGACACCGATGAGTTTGCGCCATGGCCGCCGTGCGCCACGATAGCGAGAGAATTCACCGCGAAGTGGCGCGAAGCGTTTCGGCCACTGCGGGACTGGGCAAGGGATTGCGCATCGTACGTGGCCGCGGAAGTGCAACGCGATTATCGCGAATTCCGTTTAGCTCGGGGCGCAATCACCTATCAGGATCAGGTGGCGCTGGCGGCCGAACTGTTGCGTCTGCCGAATGTGGCGGAGCGGCTTCGTGAAAAAAATTATCGTGTCATCCTTGACGAAGCTCAGGACACCGATCCGCTGCAGTTTTTTGTGTTGCTCGAAATCACGCGACCGCCGCACGTCATCGGCGAATGGCTTGAAACGAAAGGCGATCCGCCCCGTTCGGGACATTTCTGCATGGTCGGGGATTTTCAACAGTCGATCTATCGCGATCCGACCGATTTGAATCATTATCGCGAGCTTCATGACGCGCTCGTCGAGACGTGCGCGGCTGAAAAACTAAAATTCTCCGCGACGTTCCGGCTCGATCAGGCACAGCTCGATTTCGTGAACGCGACATTCGCCAGAATCCTGAACAACACGGAAGGTCAGGTTGAGTTTATTGAGCTCAGTTCCCGCCCCGAAATTCTGCCGGGGCAAGTAATTCGATTTGAGCTGGGCAATGACGTTGAGTCGTCGCTGACCGAAACGCAACGCGCCAACATCGAAGCCGGGCGTTTGGCGAACTGGATCCGCGATGCCGGGCTGGAAAAGCTGCGTGCACGGTGTTGGCGGGAAGTTGCCATCCTATGCCCGCGCAGAGCGTGGTTGGGCGCGATTCGCGACGCGCTGCTCAAGCAAGAAATTCCAGTCGAAGTCCAATCGGAAATTGATCGTCAGGCCGAACATCCGGCGTATGCGTGGCTCACGGCTCTGCTCGCTATCATGGTCGATCCGAACGCGAGCTACGAAATCGTGGGAGTTCTCAGAGAAGTCTTCGGAGTCTCGGACGACGAGCTGGCGCGATTTGCTCAAGGCGACGGCTACAAATTCCAAATTGCACGCAAAACCGGAGGCCGCGAAGTTGTCGCGGACACACTGAACCTGTTGACGCGGGTTCGCGAAACTTTGCCCCACCAGCCGCTTTTCAGCGCGGTTCGCGAAATCGTGCGCATGACGCAGTTACGTGAGCGACTGCGGACTTTGCCTCGAGAGGAATTTGGCGATTCCGTGAACGAGCTGGAGAAACTGCTCAGCGCAGCGGCAGCCGCAGAATCGCGACAGGAGTCGCTGGCCGAGTTAGCGCTTACGCTTCGGCGCAATTTCGACAAGATCCGCGAGACTGAACCGGCAGAAGCCGATGCGGTACAGCTTATCACCGCGCATAAGGCGAAGGGATCGGAGTGGGACGCGGTGATTGTGCCGTTCCTTGCGCGCGAGGCGCGGCTCGGCACAAACATCCGTTACCCGCTCGTCATTCCGGGCCAGCAACCGTTCATTGCATTCGACCGCAGCGATCGCGCCGATCTCGAAGAGGAGATGAAAAAAGTCCAGCGCCATGAAATGGAACGACTCCTTTACGTGGCGCTCACACGCGCGCGCCACACACTCGTGCTCGCGCTCGATCCTGGGTTCTTCCGAGGCAAGCGTGGTGTCCACAGCGACACACAACTGAAATGGCTGCAAGCCGATGCGAACGAGGCAAATGCCGAAGTGATGTCGAGTCTTCCTGAACAGGCGACCGCTTGCGCGGAAACCGCCGCACGTCACAAGGAACACGCACCTGAACCGCTCGCTGACAGTTTGCGCGCGCTTCGACTTGAGACCGGTTGGGTCGACATCGCGCGGCAGAAGGCGGCGGCTATCATCAAGACCGTCACTCCGAGCAAGTTTGCGCCGGAAGAAGAACCGGGCAAAACGCCGAGCACAGATGAATGGATCGAGATCGAACCCGAATTGCGACCGCCGAGGATCGATAATCCAGCCACGCGTTATGGAATTTGGTGGCACGATTTCGCCGAACAAATCCCGTGGTCCGAGCCAAAGCAGTGGAACGAAGCGTTCGAGCGCAGCGTTCTGGCGTCGCCGGAGGTCGCGCGGTCTAAACGCGAGTGGCAGCTGTTGCAAAAGCATATTGAATTGGAGGATGGACTTGCGCGCCATTTGCGCGACGCCAACCTGGTTCGACAGGAAATGCCGTTCTTCTGGCGCATCGATAAGAATAAATGTCTGGAAGGGATGATCGATCTTGCGCTCTTTCAAGCAGATGAGAAGGGGTGGCTCATTTTGGACTGGAAAACCAATCGGCTCGCGCGAGATGAGGTCGACAAGTTGCGCGTATGCTATCGGCCGCAGATCGCAGCGTATTGGAAGGCAATCGCTCAGATGACGAAGCAGGCTGTCAGAGCAACAATTTATTCTACATCGACGGGACAGCTCCTCACGTACGATGAGAAGGAACTCGCGGACGAGTGGGAGCGATTGTGCCGTTCGCTACCGGACGATATCGTCGGCGAGACGACAGACTTTAGATAATTGGACGCTTCTCGCGGGTTGCCTCCCGCCTTTCGGTCAGCTCTCGCGTTCGCCGCGGATGAATTGTTCGACGCAGCGAT
>DATFQU010000013.1:0-17353 GCA_035264005.1 Candidatus Acidiferrales bacterium | reverse complement strand
TTTATCCGACGGAGGTTGCCGAGGAGATTTGCGACCGTGCACACGAAGCCGGCCTGCCCGTGCACCTCGACGGCGCGCGGATTTTCAACGCCTCAATTGCGCTCGGCAAAAGCGTGAAAGAACTCACGCGAAAGTTCGACTCGGTGATGTTCTGTTTGTCTAAGGGGCTGGGCGCGCCGGTCGGCTCGATGCTGGTTGGCTCGCGCGAATTCATCGAGAAAGCATTCGTTCACCGGAAAATGCTCGGCGGCGGGATGCGGCAGGTGGGCGTGCTCGCGGCTGCCGGATTGATTGCGCTCGAAGAGACGCCCAACTCTCTGCATCGTGACCATGAAAACGCGAAACACTTGGCTATCGCATTGTCCAAAATGCCGGGAATCTCTATCGACCCGCAGAAAGTGGTCACGAATATTCTGATTTTCGACGTCCGCCAGACGGGCAAGACGGGCGCGGAAATATCCGAGGACTTGAAGAAACGGAACGTGCTTGCCAATGCGACAGATAAATCCCTGGTGCGCATGGTGACACACTATGACGTAGACCGCACGAAGATTGGCCGCGCGATCGCTGCGATGAGTGAAATTTGCGCGCCGGAGCGGGCGCACGCATGAGGAATTGCGAGCCACAAATTTCCATCTATCATTTTCCCTGCGAGGTATTGTGGATCTGTCGCTAACAGATGAGCAGCAACACCTTCGGCGAACCGTGCGCGAATTTGCCGAAGGAGAAATCGCGCCCCACGTGATGGAGTGGGACGAAGCCTCGCAGTTTCCGAAGGAAATCATTCCGCAGCTTGGCCAGATGGGATTGCTCGGCGTGATTTTCCCGGAGAAATACGGCGGCGCGGGGTTGGGCTATCTGGAGTATTCGATTGTTATCGAAGAGCTGTCTCGCGTCGACGGATCCGTGGGCTTGATCGTCGCAGCTCACAATTCGCTGTGCTCGAATCACATCTACAAGTTCGGCACGGAAGAGCAAAAGCAGAAATATCTCGCGCCGCTCGCGCAAGGAAAGAAGCTCGGCTGCTGGTCATTGACTGAGCCTGGAGCCGGCTCGGACGCGGGAGGAACGCGCACCGTTGCCGTTAAGAAGGATGGCGGCTGGGTACTCAACGGCTCAAAGACATTTACGACCAATGGCCATTACGCGGACGTTTGCGTGGGAATGGCCGTCACCGACGCGGCGAAAAAACAGCATGGAATTTCGGCTTTCATCGTGGAGAAGGGCACGCCAGGATTTCGTCCGGGCAAAAAAGAAAACAAGCTGGGCATGCGTGCCAGCGACACGTCGGAAGTGATTTTCAACGATTGCCGCGTGCCGGGCGAAAATCTTCTCGGCGCGGAGGGCGAAGGCTTCATCAACAGCTTGCAAATCCTCGACGGCGGCCGAATTTCGATTGCGTCGCTCGCACTCGGGATGGCTCAAGGTGCGTATGAAGCGGCGGTGAAATACGCGAAGCAACGCAAGCAGTTCGGCAAAACAATCAGCGAATTTCAAGCTATCCAGTTCAAACTGGCGGACATGGCAACGGAGATTGAAGCTGCACGGCTGCTTGTGTGGGAAGCCGCGTATCTCGCGGATCGTTCATTACGCGAAAAAAACAGCGGCATACGCTTCACGCGAGAGTCGAGCATGGCGAAACTGTTTGCCGCAGAGGTTTGTGTTCGCGTCGCGAACGAAGCCGTCCAGATTTTTGGCGGCTATGGATTCGTGAAGGACTATCCCGCCGAAAAGTATTACCGCGACGCGAAATTGTGCACGATTGGCGAGGGCACGAGTGAAATTCAGCGGCTTGTGATCGCGCGTCAGCTCCTAGGAAAAGGCTAGCACAGCGCCGATGCCGTCCGCGTCCGTACCTCCTGCCATACCTCCTGCATCCGCAACATCGGATCAAAGGATTGCCCAATGGGCAGCGCAGGTGCAGGCGGGCGACGTACGCGCAATTTCGCGGGCAATGACGGAGATCGAAAATCGTTCACAGAACGCTGAATATCTTCTGCGCCAACTTTTCCCGCATACCGGACACGCGTACTGCGTCGGCATCACCGGCGCGCCGGGAACAGGGAAGAGCACGTTGGTGGACCGGCTTGCCGCGCACTACCGCGCGCAGCAACAGCCCGTCGGCGTGATTGCCGTCGACCCTTCGAGCCCCTTCACGGGCGGCGCGATTCTCGGCGACCGCATTCGCATGCAGGGGCATGCGTCAGATAGCGGAGTTTTCATTCGCTCAATGGCGACGCGCGGATCTCTCGGCGGGCTGTCTCAGGCCACAAGCGATGCGGCGCTGCTTCTGGACGCCGCCGGAAAGAAGTACGTACTCGTTGAAACCGTCGGAGTTGGCCAGGGCGAAGTCGAAATCGCGCGTCTCGCCGATTGCACTCTGGTCGTCCTCGTTCCCGGCATGGGCGATGATGTGCAGAACCTGAAGGCCGGCGTGATGGAAATCGCCGATGTGTTTGTGCTGAACAAAGCGGACCGCGAGGGCGCCGAGCGTTTCGAGCAGCAGCTGCGCGCGATTCTCACGCTCGTTCCGGAGCGCGACGGATGGAAGCCGCCCATCGTGCTGACGGTCGCGACGCAAAATGAAGGCATCGACGAACTCGTTCGTCAAATTGAGCGTTTTCGACAGCGTTTCGGCGAACAGAGAAATCGTCGCGCAAAAGAAGTCGCGCTCTGGAAAGAGAGGCTCGTCAATTTGTTGCGCGAAAGGCTTCTTCATCGAGTCGTGGACGTGGTTGCGGCCAGCGGGGCTCTTGACCGAATTGCTGCCGAAGTCGCCGAACGGCGGCGCGATCCTTATTCAGCAGTGAGTGACATTTTGCAGCAGGCGGGCTTGGGGAGCGGACATTGAGGCTCGGCGATCTGGAATTTTTGGTTTTGACGGATGGAACTCTGCGTCTTGACGGCGGAGCTATGTTCGGCGTGGTGCCGAAGCCGATGTGGGAAAAAAAGACGCATGCCGACGAGCGCAACCGGATTTTGCTCGCGATGAATTGCCTGCTGATTCGCGCGGCGGGGAAGACAATCCTGGTCGAGACCGGCGCGGGCGACAAATGGGACGAAAAGCACCGCAGCATCTATGCCTTTGAGGGCTCGCCGCGCTTGCCGGAGCAGCTCGCGCAGCACGGCGTAAAGCCGCAGGACGTTGATATCGTCATCAACACGCACCTCCACTTCGATCATTGCGGCTGGAACACGCGAATCATGGATGGCAAGGTTCGGCCTACATTTCCCAATGCGACGTACATAGTCCAGAAGAAAGACCTGGAACACGCGAAGCAGCCTACTGAGCGCGACCGCGCCAGTTTTCTTCCGGACAATTTCGTGCCGGTGGAAGATGCGAATCAGTGGCAACTCGTCGAAGGCGAGCATCAGATCGTTCCGGGAGTGACCGTCTTCCCGACGCCGGGTCACACCGACGCGATGCAGTGCGTGAAACTCGAAGGCGGTGGCAAAACGGCGATTTTTCTTGCTGACCTGGTGCCGACGACGGCGCACTTGCCGCTGGCGTGGATCATGGGATTTGATCTTTATCCGCTGACGACGCTTGAGAACAAAAAGAAAGTCCTGCCGCAGATCGCAAAAAATGGCTGGCTGGCGCTCTTCGCGCATGACCCGGTGATTCGTGCGGCGCATCTGCATGAACGCAACGGCCAGTTCGAGGCGGAACCCGTACCGGTCGATTAGTTCTGCCGAGTTCAAGAACAGTTCGAGGTGAGCGGAATGCCCAAAACACGAAAGCCTGCCCGCAAAGCTGCCGCGAAAAACGCCGCGACGATTGGAATCATCGGCGGCAGCGGACTCTACGCTATGGCGGGCCTTGCGGACACGCGTGAGGTGCGTGTGAAGACCCCGTTCGGAGAGCCATCCGATGCATTGATGATCGGCACCCTCGAAGGCCGGCGAGTTGCGTTTCTTGCGCGTCACGGCCGCGGCCACCGCATTTCTCCGTCGGAGATCAACTATCGAGCGAACATTTACGCGCTCAAGATGCTTGGCGTTGAGCAAATCCTGTCCGTCAGCGCTGTTGGTTCGCTGCGTGAAGATGTGCGCCCGTTGGAATTCCTGGTCGTCGATCAGTTTTTTGACCGCACGCGCGGGCGAATCGCCACATTTTTTGGCGGAGGCATCGTCGCGCATGTCGGGTTCGACAAGCCCACGTGCGCAAGGCTATCGAAGGCCGTTGCCAGCGCGTGTGAACGAAGCGGAGTTGCTGCGCACAAAACCGGAACATACGTCTGCATGGAGGGACCGCAGTTCTCGACGCTCGCCGAGTCGCGCGCTTACCGTCAAATGGGCTTCGACGTGATCGGCATGACCAATTTGACCGAAGCCAAACTCGCGCGCGAAGCCGAGATTTGCTACTCGTCCATTGCGATGATCACGGATTACGACTGCTGGCATCCGCAACACGATTCCGTCACCGTACCGGACATCGTCGCGAACTTGAACAAGAACGCCGCCAACGTTCAGAAAGTTTTATGCGAGACCTTGCGGTCGCTTGATTCCGTGCGCGAATGCAAATGCGGTTCAGCTCTTGCGCACGCGATCTTGACCGACCGCAAAGTGATTCCTGCAGCGACGAAGCGGCGGCTCGGCCCAATCATCTCGAAATATATTTCATAGCGATTGCAAGTCAGGAGAACACTCAATGTCTTTGCTCGTTGTCGGTTCCGTTGCGTTCGACGCTTTGCAGACTCCCTTCGGCAGCACCGACCGGACCATCGGCGGCGCAGCGACGTATTTCTCACTGGCCGCGAGCCTGCTCGCTCCGGTGCGTCTGGTCGCCGTCGTCGGTGATGACTTCACTGCGAAAGAGGAATCCGTTTTTCACGGCCGCAAGGTCGATCTTGCCGGTCTTGAGCGCGCACAGGGCAAGAGTTTTTTCTGGTCTGGACGTTACAGCGACGATTTGCGCAGCCGCGAAACGCTAACCACTGAACTAAACGTATTCGCGACATTCCAGCCGAAACTGCCGGAGGCTTACCGCGATTCTCAATTCGTTTTCCTCGGCAATATCGATCCGATGTTGCAGCGCCACGTCCTCGAACAAATGAAGCGCCGCCCAAAGCTGGTCGCACTCGACACCATGAATTACTGGATCTCCGGCACGCCTGCGGAATTGGCGAAGACGCTGCGCCTGATCGACGCGCTCCTCATCAACGACGAAGAAGCCGTCCAGCTTGCAGGCGAGCACAATCTGCTGCGTGCGGCCAAACGGATTTTCAGCATGGGCCCGAAAGCTGTCATCATTAAGCGCGGCGAATACGGCGCAATGCTCTTTCATCGCGACGCGATTCTGGCGGTGCCTGCATATCCGCTCGAAAAAGTCTGCGATCCGACGGGCGCGGGCGACAGTTTCGCCGGCGGATTCATGGGCGACTTGGCGCGGCAGAAGAAAGTCGACCATGATTCGCTGCGCCGCGCAATGATTTATGGTTCCGTACTCGGAAGCTTTGCTGTCGAGCAATTGGGCGTCGAGCGCTTGCGCAGTCTCACTCGTCGCGAAGTGGAAGCCCGCGCCCGTGCGCTTGTTCGCATGACCAGCATCCGCTTGTAAACGGCCTTGCTTGCTAAGCAGGCGTGAACTCATCGGACTCTGACTCATTTCCGTTACTGGACTCCGTTTCTAAATTTCCCTATCCTCGATTGCAGCCCGATGCCTAGCGCAGTCAAGCCACCACCGCTCGAACCCGGAAGCGCTGTCCGCGTCATCGCTCCTGCCAGTCCTGTCGAGGAGGACGCGCTGCGTCGTGGCTGCGCGGAACTGGAACGCCTCGGCTACAAAGTAAAATGGGATCCGCGCGTTTTGGCGCGGCAGGCATACTTTGCAGGTTCCGTTGAGGAGCGCCTCGCAAAATTACTGTTCGCGCTCGATGAAGACAGTTCGCATGCCACGTTTTGCGCTCGCGGAGGATACGGCGCAGGCTATTTGTTGGAACGACTGGAGCCGCGCCGGCTGAAATCCCCAAAAGTTTTTGTCGGCTTCAGCGACATCACTCTGCTGCAGCTTTTTTTCTGGCGCAAGAAGAGATGGATCAGTTTTTACGGCCCGATGGTCGCTGCAGGTCTGGACAAGGGCGCGGACGTTCCCGGCGGCTATGACTTGGAATCGTTCCAGCAGGCTCTGACGCAGGCCAGCCACGGTTGGAAGCTCGACCTTCACGGCGAAACTTTGTGTTTTGGGCGCGCCGAAGGCTCGATAATTGGCGGATGCTTGACGCTTGTGGAAGCGACGCTCGGAACGCCGTGGGAAATCCAAACCAGCGGATCTATTTTGCTGCTGGAAGATTGCTCGATGAGGCCGTATCAAGTGGATCGCGCGCTTGTTCATTTGCGGCAGGCAGGAAAATTCGAAGGCGTGCGCGCAATGGTCCTCGGCGAATTTCCGGAATGTGAGCCACCGGTGGCCGGCGGTCCGACTGTGCGTAATGTTTTTGAACGAATCGTCGAGCCGCTCGAAATTCCTGTCGTATGGGGTGCGCCCGTGGGGCACACTCCTCGCGCGATGTTGACCATACCGCTGGGAGTGAACGCACGTCTCGTTGCACAGGGAAGCGGCCGCTTGGAAATATTGGAACCAGCGTGTCAGTTCGGCGCACCGCATTCGGCAACGAGTTCTGCAGCACAGAGGAAACAATCACGCCGCTCCTGAAAAATTCGCTCGAACACATCCACCTGCTCGGAATCGGCGGCGCCGCGATGGCTCCAGTGGCGGGAATGCTGAGGGAGCGCGGCTACACGGTCACCGGCTCAGACGCGAACGTTTATCCGCCCGCGTCGACGTTACTGTCATCACTCTCCATTCCGTGGAAAGAAGGCTTTCATCCCGACAATTTGAGGCCCCCGCCGGATCTGATTGTCGTGGGAAACGCAATTTCGCGCGGCAATCCGGAACTCGAAGCGGCGCTCGATGCGCGCATTCCGTATTGGTCTATGCCCCAAACGCTCGAAGAACTGTTCCTGCCGGACCACTCGCCGATTGTTATCGCCGGAACGCACGGCAAAACCACGACCACGGCAATGCTCGCGTGGATTTTTCACGCCGCAGGACGGCGGCCGGATTTTCTGGTGGGCGGCGTCGTGCCGAATTTCGGCGAGCGCAGTTACGGACTCGGCGGCGGAGAAGAGTTCATCATCGAGGGCGACGAATATGATTCCGCATATTTTGACAAGCAGCCGAAATTCCTGCATTACCATCCGGAGCAGCTGATTTTGACTTCGCTGGAATTCGATCACGCGGACATTTACGAAAACCTCGCAGCGATTGAATTGCAATTCCGGCGGCTGGTCAACCTCGTCCCACGCAAGGGAAGGATTTTTGTCTGGGGTGAAGCGGAAAATCTCATCGCTTGTACGAAGAAAGCTTTTTGCCCCGTCGTAACCTACGGCTTGACTCCGAAAATGGACTGGTGCGCTGGAGACATCGAATGGCGCGACGGCATGACGCATTTTCGCGTCCTTCACCACGGTTGCGAGGCAGCGCGAGTTCGGATGGCGCTTGTGGGCCGGCACAATGTGATGAACGCGCTCGCGTGCATAGCCCTTTCGCTCGAGCGCGGCGTGGAGCGCGGCGCGATTGAAGACGCTCTCGCGCGATTCGAGAGCGTGCGCAAGCGCATGGAAATCAAAGGGGAAGTGGACGGCGTCATCATCGTTGAAGACTTCGCGCATCATCCGACGGCAATCCGCGCGACCGTTGAAGCGGCACGTTCGCGTTGGCCGGGAAAAAGGTTGTGGGCGGCATTCGAGCCACGGTCCAACACAATGCGCCGCAAGATCTTCGCCGATGCGTTGGTCGAAGCTCTCGCACTCGCAGATGGAACATTGCTCGGCCCCGTGAATCGCTCGCAGCTTTTGTCAGACGAAGAGCGCCTCGACCCAAAGCAAATCGCGGCGAAAATTCGCAGCCGGGGATCGACCGCGGAGGCTTTCGGCTCTTCGGCGGAAATCGCTGACTATCTGGCTGATCGGCTCAAGCCCGGAGACGTTGTGCTCGTTATGTCCAACGGCAGCTTCGACGGCCTTTCGGGAAAGCTGATTGAAGTGTTACGAAAACGAGCCGTGGCGCCACAGGCCTGACGCGTTGCGCAGAGGCGGCGCGACTGAGAAGGAATAGATGAAATCTACGAGCAGCCGTCGATTGTTTACTCTTTGCTTGTTTCTACTGTTCCCGCTCCCGGCCTTTTGCATGAAGACCGTGCTTAGCCTCCAACGCGTGTCCTTCGTGGATAAGGACAACGGAATTGTGCTGGGCACGACGGACGAATACTCATTTGTGCTGCTCTCACACGATGGTGGGAGGCTGTGGCGCGTCGCTTACCGCGCTTCATCGCTCCTTCGCGGAGCCCTATTTCAGAACCATCTTTCCCTATGGGTTGTCGGCAGTGGTGGCTTGATCCTGCGTACTCAAGATGGAGGACAATCCTGGCGTCAATCCGATAGTGGCACGCAAGAGGATATAAACCAAGTCATGCTTGGCCCAAAGGGAATCCTGTTCGCAGTTGCTAACCACGGACTCCTGCTTACCTCGTCTGACGGAGGTGCGACCTGGCAAAACAAGCGGCTTGGCGATGGTAAGGACTTAGTTGACGTTGCTTCGCTTGAGTCTGGTGAAATGGTGATCTTGGCCCGTGACGAGATACTCGCGTCAGATGACGATGGCTCCACTTGGAAAAGACTCGGAGCGAATAAGATAGAAACATTGTCTCATCTCGCTTTTTTCAACAGCGAAGAAGGTCTTATCAGTGGAGGTGTCCTCGTGAGGACTTTGGACGGGGGCAAAACGATGGATTGGGTGAATTTACACTCAAACGACAGAGTCGGTCCAGTTGTCATTCCTGGAGGGAGCACGGCTTTTTTGCTTGTCGGAAAAGCAGAAACGGGAAGCACGGCTCGACTTGCGATTGATAAGCTTGCTTCCAGTTCGAGCATACTCCGAACGGATGACGGAGGCGCGACCTGGAAGTCCGTGTTTCATCTTCAGGACTCAAAGAGTCAGGGGGCTTGGCTGCAAGATTTATCGTGGAGTGAAAAGCAAGACGGGTGGGCAGTCGGTGACGGCCTGATAGTCACTACCCACGATGATGGTGCGACCTGGAATGTCTGCCGATTAGATTATTTGCAAGGTCAAGGAAATTTGCAGCTAAACGTCGGGGTTCAGTTACGACAAACAGGATGTAGCGCACACTAATGTTGGGCGTCTACCTGCGTAAGTGCCAATGATCCGCACGATTGTAGGCATCGCGTTCCTCTCGCTATTCATCATTTTCGTGGGCCTGCCGGTCATCGCGTACTCGCTGCTCAGTCGCACAAGCGACGTGCTGTATCGCTGGGGACGGTGGGGAATTGGCGCGTCGATGCGTCTCGCGGGGGTTCGCATCCGCACCGAGGGAGCCGAGAACATTCCGCAGGGCGTTTGCGTGTTCGCAGCAAATCACGTGAGCAATCTCGATCCGCCTGCAGCGCTGATCGGTGTGCCGCGGCGTATTTCGTTCCTGGCGAAGAAAGAAGTCTTCAGCGTGCCGGTCGTCCGAACCGCGCTACGCCTAGGGAAAATCGTTCCCGTAGACCGCGAACACACGGAAGCGGCCATCGCCAGCATCGATCACGCGGTAGGCATCCTGCTGGAGGGAATTTCGTTTTTTGTTTTTCCCGAAGGTCATCGCAGCCGCGATGGAAGCCTGAAGAAATTCAAGAAAGGCACATTTGTGATGGCAATTCAGGCTGGCGTGCCGGTTGTGCCCGTATCGATTCTGGGAAGCCGCGAACGCATGCCGAAGGGAAAGCTTTCCACCGTGCCCGGCGAGATCCTGGTTCGCTTCGGCAAACCCATCGACAGCAAACAGTTTGCGGTGGACGAACGCGAAGAGTTACTTGAGCGCGTCCGTGCCGCCGTCGCCGCGGGCCTAGAAAAGTAGCAACTCGCCGCAGCGCGTTTTAACAAGTTCCGTTCACGATTTTTCGAGTTCTGCGCGGAGGCGTGCGACGTCCTTTTCAAGCGCACGCACTTCCCGCTGAAGCTCGGGCAGGCGATGAAACACGCCTGTCGCGCGTAGCCATTCTTTGTTTTCAAATCCCGGCGAACCGGAATAAACCGCACCGGCGGGAACGTCGTGCGAAACCGCGCTCTGAGCAGTCAGCACAGCACCGTCGCCAATGTGAAGATGACCCGCCGCAGCGGACTGTCCAGCCATGATGCACCGATTGCCGATGATGGATGACCCAGCGAGCCCAACCTGCCCGCAAAGCAGGGTATCTTCCCCGACCTTGCACGCGTGACCGACCTGGACAAGATTGTCAATCTTTGCGCCGCGCGAGATTCGCGTTTCGCCAACGGTTGCGCGATCAATGGCGCTATTGGCCTGAATCTCGACGTCGTCTTCTATGATGGCCGGACCCATCTGCTGCATCTTGTGCCAGTGCCCGTTTTTCTCGCGCGCGAAACCGAAGCCGTCCGTGCCTATCACCGCTCCATTTTGGAGAATGACGCGGTTCCCGATCTCGCAGTATTCGCGAACGACGGTGTGGCTGTGCGCGAAAAAATTCTCGCCAATGTGCGCTCCGCGATAAATGCTGACAAAACTGTGCAGGACGGCGCTGCGTCCGATCACGACATCATCGTCGACAAAACAGAACGGGCCAATGTGTGCGCCTGGCGCGATCTTCGCCGTTTTGGAAACGACCGCCGTGGGATGAATGCCGGGCTCGTAGCGAGGTGCGCGGTAGAAGAGCTCGATGGCGTGGGCGAACGAGAGGTACGGATCGTCGGCGCGCAGCATCGCGAGGGGAAGTGATTCCTCTTTGCGTCCGATGATTATCGCGGACGCGCGCGTTTTCGTCGCGCTAATGCGATAGCGGCGATTCGAAAGGAATGTCATCTGGCCCGCCTGGGCCTCTTCGATGCCGGCCACGCCGGTAATTTCCACCTCCGCATTGCCGTCGACACTGCATTCGAGACGCGCTGCGATCTCTTTGAGCTTCATGTTCCCTCCGCGACGCTAAAGCCTTTCGCGCGTCGTGTGTTCAACAACGGCTGAAAGACCGAGAAAATGTACAACAGATTGGCGGCGGGACACGAGGCGGCGGCCGGCGCCAGGGCGAGTCATTCTTCGAAAAGCTTTGGTTGAGAGGATGTCGCAGCAGCCGGTGCTTGGCGGCGCGCTATGCCGACCACGCCGAGGACTTTCACCTCAGCCAGCGCCGGGCGTGGGATGAAGACCCATAAACTGTTCCCGTGGAGGTCCGGCGGCGTAAGTCGAACCCCGCCATTCAGCACTTCGACGAGGTTATTGGGCACGATGCCTTCCATGCTGTCCCCATCCCGAAACTGACACCGGACCCACAGGCCCTCCAGCTTAGGACGGCTCAGGAACGCCTTACGCTCCGGTTCATGGTCGTCCGTAAACTCACGGACAAAATGGATGCTCTTTACCTTCGTAATGTCCAGGTTCTGATACTCGCCCTCGCGGGTTAGGAACTCGACAGTCGGAGTGTCCCCAAGCGCGCTGGGGTTCAGGTAGCCATGAACGCGCGTTTTGTCGCGCAACGCGACGATCGCCTTTTTGTGTGTGTTGGCTGCGGTGGCCTTTTTCACCGGCTGGGGGCCTCGCCTTTGGAAAGCTGTTGCGAAAGTATGACGCGTATGTTATTGTCGCCTTCTGGTTTTTGTCAAGTTATTGTTTTATAAAGGGTTAGAACGGAGCGCTGCCGGAGTGACCGAAAACAGGCAGATTCTCAGATCTGCTCCCATCGTCCTACCTAGCACGATTGTCAGCCGAATCATCAAGGTGCCCTTCGGGAAGAAATGCCCGGCGCTCTGGAATAATATCCTTCGTAATATGAGTAACTTGCTCGGGGACAGGGCATCGCCCGTAATAGAAGCGCACCTTAGCAAAGGGCGCTAAGTTTCATCGAGAGTTGTTAGGGGGCAAGAGGTAGCCATGGAAGGTGTGGTTAGCGCATTTCTGAATTACGTACGCGTGGAAAAAGGGCTCGCGCACAATACGGTCCTGGCATATGGCCGCGATCTGCGGAAATTCGAGGCCTTCATTAATGAGCGGCCACTCGGCGACCTGACCAAGGTAACCCGCGACGACCTCGTGGATTTCCTGGCCTCTCTCTACCGTGCTGACCTCGACAGCCGTTCCGTCGCCCGTCATCTGGTTACCATTCGCTGCTTTTTGAAGTTCTGTCTGGCGGAGGGATTCATCGCGGAAGACCCGTCGATTTACGTCGAGGCGCCCAAGTTCCGGATGCGCCTCCCTGCACATTTGAACGTCGAGGAAGTGAACCGCCTCCTGGCGCAGCCAAACGTGGCGAGCCCAGTCGGGCTGCGTGACCGCGCGATGATCGAACTCCTCTACTCCGCGGGTTTGCGCGTCTCTGAACTTGTGAATTTGCGGCTGAACGACCTGCAAATGGAGACAGGCTGTGTGCGCTGCATTGGAAAGGGCAACAAGGAGCGCCTCGTTCCGATGGGGCGAACTGCCGTTACGGCCATAAAAGCGTATCTAAACGGTCCGCGGCAGGAGCTCGCAGGTAAAAACGCTTCGCCCTACTTGTTTCTCAATCGTTTTGGAGCGCGCATGGGGCGCATCGGTTTCTGGAAGAAGCTTGGGGACTACGGCAAGCAGGCAGGCCTCCGACTGAAGCTCAAGCCCCACATGCTCCGCCATAGTTTTGCGACGCATCTGCTCGAGCGAGGCGCGGATTTGCGCTCCGTCCAACTTATGCTGGGGCATGCTGATATTTCCACGACTCAGATTTACACGCATGTGGCGAAGGACCGACTGAAAGAAGTCTATAAACAGCACCATCCTCGGGCGTAGCAAACGGAGTTAGGTAATAGAAACGGCTGCCTTATAACGCTGTCAGATCCGGAGGCGGAATCATCCATGCCTGATTACATGTATCTGTTGGAAAGCCGGCTCTCTCCCGAGCAGCGCGCTGTTCTGCTTCGCGTGCAGGAGCTGGCCCGCGCGCAGGAATCGAACATCTACCTCACCGGCGGGGCGGTTCGCGATTTGATTTCAGGCATGCCGCTGCGCGATCTGGACTTCACCATTGAAGGCAATCCGACGCGCATGGTTCGCGAATTGGAAAAAGGCGGAGCGAAGGTTGTTCTGGAAGACGAGCGCCTGCGCCACTACGAACTCGTCTTTGCGGGCGACGTGGACGGCTCCATTTCCGCAGCGCGCGACGAGTTCTATGCGCGCCCGGGCGCCAACGTCGAGTTGCGATGGTCCACGGTCATGGAGGATTTGCGCCGCCGTGATTTCTCGATCAATGCCGTGGCCATCTCATTGAATCCGGCTTCGCGCGGTTTGCTGCTCGACCCCACCAATGGTCTAGCCGACCTGGAACGGAAAGAAGTGCGCGTGCTTTCCATCCATGCGTTCACCAATCAGCCGATTCGCTTGCTGCGCGCTTTGCGATTCTGCGCTCGCATGGACTTCAGGATGGAGCAGCGCACGCAGGAGTGGTTCGATCTTGCGATCGAACGCGGCCTGCATGAAACAATCGAAAGGAAAGCGGCAGGGAGAGAAGTAATCGACGTAGGCCGCGAGGACGCGGCGGCAGCAATCCTCAAACAGTGGGAATCCCACAAACTGCTCGAAATTATTCATCCGAAGCTGCAGCGCAGGCGGCCGGATTATGAAGGCCTTTCAAAGCTCGCAAGGGCAAAAGAAGGCTTTGTTGCCGTGGGCATTCGCGGGAGGTACAAGACTCCTACGCTCTTTTATATTTTCCGCAGACTCGAGCCGCGAATGGCCGCAACGCTTAAGAGCCTGGAAATTCCCGCCGCAGAAGCGGAGAAGATCATTCACCTCCCCGTTCAAGCGAAGAAACTGCTCCAGGTTCTTCGCGGAGGCAAGACGAAGACTGCCCGGCAAGCATACGAGGTAATCTCTACGACCCCGACGGGCCTGCTGGTATTTATGAGTGCCGAGTTCCGAAACCCAAAGGCGGCGGGCAAGATCCGGAACTACCTGCAAAAGTGGCGTCCGCTCCGTCAAGGATTGCCTGCGACCGAGCTGGAGAATCTGGGCGTGCCTCGCGGGCCGAAATTTGATTCGATTCTCGACCAGTTGTTTGATTTGCAATTGCGCGGCCGGGGCAAGACGCTGCCGGACGTCATCAAGCTCCTGAAGCAGCTTGCCGGCATCAAGGATGAACCCAAGCCGAAAGAAGAAAAGAAGAAAAAGCGGGGCAAGGCCGCCGAACAGGGCGCAGGCCAACCTGCCAAGCAAGCTCCGGCACACGAGCCTGCCGCCGCGCACACTCCGCCAGGCCTACAAGCAGGGAAGTCCGTTGCGCCCGGCGCGAAGGATACAATGAAAAAACATGCTTACGCGCGGCCGGCGCCGAAAGCGTCTGCTAAAGTGCCGCAGCGAAAGAAGTCCGCGCGTCGCTGAGCGCGTCTTTCAAGACGTGGCTGGGTTTCTTGCAATTCTTGCTGTGGCAGGATTAAGTTAAAGGGACCGGACTAAATAAACACAATGAGTGCTCCAGAATTTGTCCATTTGCATGTACACACCGATTATTCTCTTCTGGACGGCGCGTGCGAAATTGGCGAGCTGACATCGGAAGCCGCGCGGCAAAAAATGCCTGCTGTCGCTGTCACGGACCATGGCAACCTTTTCGCCGCAGCGAATTTCTTCCATCAGGCCGCAACTTGCGGGGTCAAGCCAATCATCGGCTGCGAAGTTTACGTCGCACCGGATAGTCACAAAAACAAGAATACCGACGCCGAACGCTCGAATCATCTCGTCCTGCTTTGCGAAAACGACGAAGGCTACCGAAATCTCATTCGTCTCGTTTCCACCGGATTCCTGGACGGCTTTTATTACAAACCGCGCATCGATCACGAGCTCCTCGCAAAGAATAGCCGCGGCCTGATCGCTCTTTCTGCGTGCCTGCGCGGCGAAGTAACCGAGCACATCCTCGAAGGGCGGCACGATCAGGCGAGAGCGTCCGCGTACCGTTTGCAGGAAATTTTCGGCAAGCAGAATTTCTTCCTGGAAGTTCAGGATCAAGGCCTCGATGCCGACAAGAAAGTGAATCCGGGAATCGTGAGCCTTGCGAAAGAAACGGGCATCCCGCTGATCGCCACGAACGACTGCCACTATTTGACGCGGTCCGATGCGCACGCTCAGGAAGTTCTCCTGTGTATTCAAACCGGCAAAACCATGAGTGAGCCGAACCGCATGCGTTTTGCCACCGACCAGTTTTATTTCAAGACCGCGCAGGAAATGGCTCAAGTGTTTCGCGAATTGCCAGATGCGCTATCGCGCACCATGGCCATCGCCGAACGCTGCCAGGTCAAGATCGAGCGTGTGCAGAATCCATTCCCTGAGTTTCAAGTGCCCATAGGCACGACCACCGATTCATATTTTGAGCGTGTCGTCCGCGAAGGTTTTGCTGAGCGCATGCCGCAACTCGAGCGCCTGCACAAAGAAGGACATCTGCGGCATCCTTTGACGGAGTACGAACAGCGACTGAACAACGAAATCGAAATGATCAAACGGATGAAGTTTTCCGGCTATTTCTTGATCGTCTGGGATTTCATTCGTTACGCGCGCGCGCAAGGAGTTCCTGTCGGCCCCGGTCGCGGCTCCGCGGCAGGCAGCCTGGCGAGCTATGCGCTGTGCATCACCGACGTCGATCCGCTTCAATACGACTTGCTCTTCGAGCGTTTCTTGAATCCCGAGCGCATCTCCATGCCCGACATCGATATCGACTTCTGCATGCGCCGTCGCGGCGAAGTGATCGAATATGTGCGGGGCAAGTACGGCGAGCAGAACGTCGCGCAGATCATTACCTTCGGCACGATGGCTGCAAAGGCCGCGTTGAAAGACGTTGGCCGCGCTCTTGACATGCCCTATGGCGAAGTCGACAGGTTGGCGAAGCTTGTACCAAATCAGTTGAACATCACCCTCGAAGACGCCCTGAAAGATCCATCGCCTCTCGCAGCGCAGCGGCAGCAAGACCAGCGCGTAAACGAATTGGTCGAAGTCGCGCTGCGACTGGAAGGCCTCGCTCGCCACGCCTCAACGCACGCCGCCGGAGTCGTGATTTCTCCCCGGCCGCTGATGGAGATCGTCCCACTATACCGTTCGTCGCGCGATGAAATCACCACGCAGTACGACATGAATGCGCTCGAGCGTATCGGCCTGCTGAAAATGGATTTCCTCGGCCTAACCACCTTGACCGTTCTCGATGATGCCGTTGCGCTGATCAAGCAGAATCGCGGCGTGGACATCAGGCTCTCAGAACTTCCCCTGGACGACGCGGCTACATACGCGATTTTCTCTCGCGCCGACGTCTCCGGCATCTTCCAGTTTGAATCGCACGGCATGCGCGAAATCTTGCGCCGATATCAGCCGACGCGGCTCGAAGATTTGACCGCTCTCAACGCGCTCTATCGGCCCGGCCCGATTCAGGGAGGAATGATCGACGACTTTATTGCCCGCAAGCACGGCAAGAAGAAAGTCGTTTATGACTTGCCCGCGCTCGAAGAAATTCTCTCTGAAACCTATGGCGTCATCCTGTATCAGGAACAAGTGATGCAAATCGCCAACCGCCTGGCCGGATTTTCTCTCGGCGAAGCGGACATTCTCCGCCGCGCCATGGGCAAGAAAAAGCGCGAAGAAATGGCGGCCCAACGTGAAAAATTCCTCGCAGGTTGCGCCACTCGAAAAGTCCCCGCGAAAAAGGCTGAGAAAATATTCGACCTCATGGCCGAATTCGCCGGCTACGGCTTCAATAAGTCCCACTCCTGCGCGTATGCCTTGCTGGCGTATCAGACCGCGTACCTGAAAGTGCATTTCCCGGTCGAATTCATGGCCGCGCTCCTCACTTCAGAAACGGGCAACACGGAAAAGGTCGTGAAGTACATTCACGAGTCGCGCGGCATGGGCATCAGCGTGTTGCCGCCAGATGTCAATCACAGCAGCCTATATTTCACTCCCGTCGGTGAAGACATTCGCTTCGGCTTGGCTGCTATCAAGAACGTTGGCGAAAACACCGCCAAGGCCATCTGCGAAGCCCGCACAGCGCGCGACAATTTTTCGAATATTTATGCCTTCTGCGACGAGATCGACTCCCGGTTTCTCAATCGCCGCGTCCTCGAAAGCTTGGTGAAGGCCGGCGCTATGGATTGCTTCGGCGCTCCGCGCGCGCGCCTTTGGGCTGCCATTGAGGGAGCGATGAGCCACGGCCAAAAAATGGAGCATCAGCGCTCGGTCGGCCAACATGGACTTTTCCTCGGCGGCGCCGCGGCCCAAACGCTCGCGGACGATGAACAGACGTCTTTGCCTGAGGCCGAAGATTGGACCGAAGATCAGCAGCT
>DATFQU010000012.1:0-3324 GCA_035264005.1 Candidatus Acidiferrales bacterium | reverse complement strand
GACGTCGCGCGGCGAAACCGGCTTGCGATTTACGCCGTCGGACGAGCCCGCGCCGGAAATGTCTACGCGCTTGGCGGCGCTTTCGTGGCGCGACAGCTTTTCCTGATTTGCGGCGACGACGCCGTGCGTCCATTCGTTGATGACGCGGCGAGCGATGGACGGAAGCGCCTGGCGCGCGCGCCCTGTGACGAGAGAAACGATCGCCTGCTGATGCGCCGCGTCGCCAGCGCCAGAACGGAATGCTTCGCGCAACTGATGGCCGAGTTGGCGGTTTGCGCCGAGCACTGAGCCGAGGTCGCGGTAAATTTCACCGACGATGCGCGTCTTTGTAGGAGCTGACACTCCACTGGGCAGAAGATGATTCACCTGCGTTTCGATCGCCGCGAGCACCTGATGTACAGCGGCGCTGTTCGTGGAATGGAAAAACGCAACCTGCGCGGCATGGTGCGGATCCGTGGGGGCCGGCGTGTTAACAGCGGCAGTAGCGGGCGCGTGCGTTCGAACTGGCTCAGCCACTGCTGATGCGGGAGCCGCTGACGCCACAGGCATACTTACCGGTGCGGCCTGTGAGGACGCAGAGTCAGCCGAGGAATCGGTCGAAGATGCGGGCGTGCCCGCGGAATTGGAATCCGCAACGTTCGGCGCAGCGTCGGAATTTCGCGCAGCAACTTTCGCGGCGTGGGCTTGCATCGCTTGCGTGAGACCCTGAAAGGCGCTCGGCGACAGATCATGAATGCGCGCGGCAAGTGCGGCCTGATCGCCGGGCTTCGCTGAGAAAAACATGCCGTCGAGTTCGTCGAGTTGGTTTTTGGCGTCCTGCGCAGCCGCCGGCGTCGCAAAGACGGAGCGGAATTGCTGCGCCGAGTCCCAAGCCTCACGCAATTGCGGATGCGCGTCCAGAACCTGCGCAAGATCGGGAGAAACAGCGGCCTGTGCGGATGTGCCTTGCGCGTCATGTTGAGTCGTTGACGCAGCTCCTTGCACGTCCGTCACAGAATTCGCAGCTTGAAACGATTGCGCGGGGGAAGCGTTGGCAGATTCTTGCGGGTCATCGGGTGCACTGGGCGATGGACGCGCAACGGTGGTGCGAATTCCGAGAATTTCGTCATCGCTCGGCTGCTGCGATGTGCGTCGCGAGGTTGACGAGCGTGGTTGCGTGCCACGCAAAGAAAATCGCGTTGTATTGACGGCCATGAAGCTTCTCCTTGGCGCATTCCGGTCCTCCGGAAGCGCGAAATGCCAAATTGTTTCGTGCGATCACGTGCAACCGGACAAATTCACGCAGAGAAAACATACTGTGCCGTATCGAAACAGCGTTTCGTCACGGCATAGGTACGAAAAAGTCACAAAACCACTTCCGTACCATAGTCGAGAGTGCTACCCTCGAATGAAGATAGCTTCATTCAGGGGGCTGCAGAAACAGCCCGCGAACGCAAGGCAGCGATGCAAAAGTGGACCCCGCGGATCGCGGAGCGCCAGATGTTTTTCGCTGGCCCGGAATGAGGTTTTGTGATGTCATCGACATATCAAGAAAATAACGTTGAGGCGCTTAAGGCATCGGCCCCTGCGCTCCCCGCAGAAAGACGGCGACGCAAGCGCGTGAAAGTGTCGGCGCAAGTTCGCGTGCGTTCACTCGGCAAGGGCGGATTCACGGAAATTGCCATGACCGTTGACGTTTCGCGCGACGGCATCTTGTTTTCCAGCACGCGATCCGATTTCAGCAAAGGAATGCCGCTTGGCGTGACGTTTCCCTTCTCGAATGCTCCGAACGCGTTGAACGCCGAGCAGCCCGCCGAAGTTGTACGCATGCTTGATCTTGGCGACGGCCAATTTGGCGTGGCAGTTCAATTCACGCGCGCCAACCAGCGCGCGGCTGCGGCGATTGCGGCAAGCGGTCCGGGCTCGAAGGAAAAATCCAACATACACGGCGCATCGAACTCGATGAAGGGTGAAGCGATAACGCCGGGCGTACATCGCCCGATCGTGCTAGCGGTCGAAGACGACCGGCGGATGCAAGAGCAATTGAGAGCGCTGCTGACACCTGAAGGCTACGACGTTTTCGTTGTGCGCACCGGCACCGAAGCGCTGGACATTTTGCGCACGACCGTGCCCTCATGCTTCATCGCTGATATTGAGGCCGAAGGAACGAACGGCTACGACCTCTGCCTGATTATCAAGAACAGCGACCGCCTGGCGCGCGTCCCTGTGGTGCTGGTCACTCGAAGCGCGCAGCCGGCCGATTACGCTGCGAGCCGCGACTTTGGCGCGGTGGTCTGCATGGCAAAACCGTTTCAGCCGGAACGGATGTTGCAAGTGGTGCGCTTGGTGGCGCCGTCACCGTTCGCGCCAGCGCAAAAAGCTCCATACGGCTCGCGAGACAATATCATCGCGGAACGCGCACTCTAATACGCCATCGTGCTATGGGCGCAGGTGCAAGACCCGCAGCAGATGATCGCTGGAAAATATGTAGATCGCGCAGATGGCTCCCTCTCCGATGAAGACTCCGAAGAGGCACTTCCAGAAGTTGATCTTCAGCACTCCGCAGACGTAACAGATCAAGTCCGTTGGCACGAACGGAAAAAAGCTCCAGCCGATAATGACGGGCAAGCCGTGCTTTTCAAGAATCGATCTGACTTTCATAACGCGATGCTGATCGGTGCGCGCGAAATATTCCTCGAGATGGAACGACTCCGAAAACAGGTAAACACTGGCGGACGAAATCAGGATTCCTGTAATCGTCAGCAAATAAAGAGTGCGCGGCGGGAAAAAAGCTATTCCCGCGAAGACCAGATATGTTGACGGAATGAGAGTCAAGCCGCGCAGGCATCCTGCGAGCAGATAGACGGCCCCGGCGGCAAACAGCGAGTAAGAAAACGTCCTCTGAAATTCGGCACGAAGCAAGTTACCGCGAAACAGAAAGAGGTAAACGGCGCCCGCCACAAATAGAAGCCAGACGGCAATGCGCAGCAACTTCCGGTGCGATGCATCGAATTCCCCAGGCATTTTGGCTGCGCCAAGAATAGCCCAGACGAGTACTCCGGCAAAGGCAAAGCGCACTACGAGGAAGGCTCAGAAGCCCTACCCTACAAAAGCTAATGCTGCGAAGCGGCAGTCGCTTGCGCCTGTTGCTGTAGCAGGAAATGCTGATGCATTTGCGCGTGAGCGCGGACGTTTGCGTAGCCGGCGGGCGATGCGATCTTTGCAGCTTGGCCTGCATCGGAAGAAAACCAGCGTTTGCACGCGTCGAGTTCGACTGCGTGATTGTCGGTAAATTCGTCAGGCATGATGCTCGGAGAAAGAGTGTCTTTGCCCGAGATAGCATCG
>DATFQU010000011.1:0-5202 GCA_035264005.1 Candidatus Acidiferrales bacterium | reverse complement strand
ATTACGAGGCTGACCTCCTCGCGCATTTCGGAACGAAAATGCAGATTCTTCGTCGGATGCTCGTCGCATCCTCCTCAGAATGACACTCGAGTGGTTTGCGGGAAAGGGGTTAGCGGTGCGGCCGCAGCACGTTGCTCGCTCAATTCATCTTGGACAACTAGACTAGCGGCCAACTGAGGTTAGCGCGCCATGAAATGTTCAGTTTTTTGCGGCGTAAGCGTGGACGGCTTTCTCGCGCGTCGTGACGATACGTTCGATTTCCTGGATGCGGGCGGGGACGAGCCGCACGGATTCGATGAATTCTACAGCAGCGTCGATGTCATGGTCGTTGGCAGGAAAACGTTCGAGGTTGTAGCGGCATTTGCCGCATGGCCGTATGGAAAGAAGGCTGTGGTTGTACTGAGTAGCCGGCCGCTCGACTTCTCGGCAGTCAAAGGCGGCGCAGTCGAGCAGATGTCGGGGGAACCGGCGGAAATCGTCAAGCAGCTTAAGGCGCGCGGCTTCCAACATGCTTACATCGACGGCGGCGTAACGATTCAGCGATTCCTTGCCGCGGGATGCATCGACCGGATGGTGATCACACGCGTGCCGGTGTTGATCGGCGAAGGGATTCCGTTATTTGGCCCGGTGCCGCGCGACGTTTATCTTCGCCACGTGGCGACGCGTACGTATAAAGGCGGCCTGGTGCGGAGCGAATACGAAATTGGCACTAAGAAAGAAAAAACGGCGCGGTGAAATAGCTCGTCCTGCCAAAGCAAATGCAGATTCCTCGTCGCTGGCCTTCGCTGCGCGAAGAGCAAACCGCTCCTCGGAATGACAGTTGAATGGCAGTTGCAGAGAGTTAGGCGGCGCTCCAAGTGGTTCGCGTGCTTTAAGACAAATGCAGATTCCTCGCTGGATGCTCGTCGCATCCGCTCGGAATGACAGTGGTCGAGGGTTGCACGTTCCAACAAGCCACGCGGCGAGTTTGTGGCGAGGTGGCCCTTGCAACGTGAACAACAAACGTGCCGACCTAAAGGTCGGCGCTACAAAGACCGTCAGGCGGTGCGGCCGCAGCACTTTTTGTATTTTTTGCCGGAGCCGCAGGGGCACTCATCGTTGCGGCCGATTTTCGCGCCGGTGCGGACCTGCTTCGGCGCTTCGGCTTTTTCGCGTCCGGTCTGGAACTGCAGATTCTGCTGCGCACGCTGCTGGCGGCGTTCAATTTGTTTTGCTTCTTCTTCGGGACGCGCGGGCTGCATGAGATAGAGGAAACGAACGGATTCTGTGTCGATGCGGCCCATCATTTCTTCGAAAATCTTGAAGCCTTCCTTTTTGAATTCGACGAGCGGATCGACCTGGCCGTAGCCGCGCAGGCCGATGCCTTCTTTCAAATGGTCGAGCGTGAGCAAATGGTCTTTCCACTGCGCGTCGACGATATCGAGCATGATGTGGCGTTCGAGCCAGCGCATCATCTGCGTGCCAAAGAGTTTTTCCTTTTCTTCGTAGCGGATTTTCGCTTTGTCGATCAGCGCGTCGAGAAGCTGATCGTGATTCATCTGCAAGGGATCAATACCCGAAGATTTGAGGTCGATGCCGAACTGATTGAGGATTTCGCCGTTCAGTTGCGTGACGTTCCACTGATCGGGATGCTGTTCGCGCGGGCAATAGGAATCGACGAGATCGGCCATGATTTCTTCGGTGAGCGCGAGAACGTCGTCTTTCTGGTCTTTTCCTTCGAGAATGGCGCGGCGAATCGAATAAATCGTTTCGCGCTGCTTGTTCATCACGTCGTCGTATTCGAGCAAATGTTTGCGGGCTTCGAAGTTTTGCGCTTCAACGGTTTTCTGCGCGTTTTCGATGCGCTTCGAAATCAAGCGCGATTCGATGGGAATGCCTTCCTTCATGCCGAGCATGTACATGAATTTCTGAACGCGCTCGCCGCCGAAAATCCGGAGAAGATCGTCTTCGAGCGAAAGGAAAAAACGCGAAGAGCCGGGGTCGCCCTGACGTCCTGCGCGGCCACGGAGCTGATTGTCGATGCGGCGCGCTTCGTGGCGTTCGGTGCCGAGAATGTGCAGGCCGCCGAGAGCGATGACTTCATCGTGTTCGGCGCGGCACTGCTCAGAGAATTGATCGTAGATGGGTTTCCACTGTTCGAGCGGGACCTGAAAAATGCGGCCTTCCTGCTGGAACAAGACCATCGCGGCGTTTCCTGCGCCGTTGCCGCCGGCTAAGGGAGCGGGATTTGTCGAGGCTCCGTCGGCGGTTTCCGTGGCGGCGGGATGCTCGTCGCCATTTCCGATGACTGAGCCCGCGGGCGCGTAGGGAAGCGCGAGCTTATTTTTGAGGCAGTATTCGCGCGTCATCGCTTCAGGATTGCCACCGAGCAAAATGTCGGTTCCGCGGCCGGCCATGTTGGTGGAAACGGTGACGGCACCTTTGCGTCCCGCCTGCGAAACGATTTTTGCTTCGCGCTCGTGCTGCTTGGCGTTCAAAACCTGGTGCGGGATGCCGTGCTTCTTGAGCAAGTCGGCGATTTTTTCGGATTTTTCGATGGAGATGCTGCCGATCAGGACCGGCTGGCCAGTTTCATGCAACTGCTTGATGCCGGCGACGTGCGTACCGTCTTCCTGAATGATTCCGTTGACGACGGCTTCGAATTTTTCCTCTTCGGTGCGATACACAACGTCTGGATTTTCGATGCGAATCAGATCGCGGTTCGTGGGAATCACGACGACATCAAGGCCATAAATCTTGCCGAATTCTTTCGACTCGGTTTCCGCGGTTCCGGTCATGCCGGAAAGTTTTTTGTACATGCGGAAATAATTCTGGAAAGTTACGGTGGCGAGGGTCTGATTTTCGCGCTCGATCTTCACGCCTTCCTTGGCTTCAATGGCCTGGTGCAAACCGTCCGACCAGCGGCGGCCGGGCATTTGGCGTCCGGTGAATTCGTCGACGATGACGACTTCGCCTTCTTTGACGACGTAATCGACATCTTTGGTGAAAAGCGTATGCGCGCGGAGGCCCTGATAGACGTGATGAATGGTTTCGAGATTTTGCGGGTCGTACATATTGGGCAGCGCGAGGAGGCGTTCGCATTTGGCGACGCCTTCTTCGGTGAGCGTGGCCGTTTTGTGTTTTTCGTCGAGGGTGAAATCGATATCTTTGATGAGCTTGGGGACGATTTTGTCGATTTTGTAATACTTGTCCGTGGATTCCTCGGCGGGGCCGGAAATGATTAGCGGCGTGCGCGCTTCGTCAATCAAGATGGAGTCCACTTCGTCGACGATGCCGAAATTGTGGCCGCGCTGCACGCAATCCTTCAGGTCGTACTTCATGTTGTCGCGGAGATAGTCGAAGCCGAATTCGTTGTTGGTGCCGTAGGTGATGTCCGCGCCATAGGCTGCGCGGCGCTGCACGTCGTCGAGGTCATGGACAATCACGCCGACGGTGAGGCCGAGAGTGCGATAGATCGGGCTCATCCATTCGGCGTCGCGGCGAGCCAGGTAATCGTTGACGGTGACGATGTGGACGCCGCGTCCGGTGAGTGCGTTGAGATAAGCGGGCAGAGTGGCGACAAGCGTCTTGCCTTCGCCGGTTTTCATTTCGGCGATTTTGCCTTCGTTAAGGACCATGCCGCCGATGAGCTGGACGTCGAAGTGGCGCATGTTGAGGTGACGGCGGCCGACTTCGCGGACCATAGCGAAAGCGGGTACGATGACTTGCGCGAGCGCCTCCTGCATTTTGGGGCGGTAGGTTTCGTCGCGGAGGTCGAGGCCTTCGAGCTTCGTGGTGACCTGAAGCTTCAGCTCGGCGGTCTTGACGCGAAAATCCTCGTCGCTGAGCCTTTGCATCTCAGGCTCGAGGGCGTTGATGGCGGCGACGAGCGGATCGAGCTTCTTGATGTCGCGCTCGTGCTTGGTGCCAACGAAGACCGCTATAAAACTTTCTACTAACCTATCGGCATCCATTCTTTTCCATTGGATGCTTGCTGATGCGCAAGCGTCGTAGCCTCTCTCTAAGCCGTTGAAGCGGCTGTTCTTTGCTCTTGGGAACTCGGAATCGGCAAGAACTGTTCCGCGGCGGGCGAAGCGTCCACAGCGCCGCTGGGATCATGACAAGACCATTCTATCCTGTTCGCGGCGGTCGGCGCAAAGCGGGCATTGGATGCGAGTTGCGGGGATTGCGATGCGGTTTGCGGTCGGTTCAAAGCAGGTGTTGCTGGGCTAATGGGTCAGCTTGAATTTTGACTCCTTGTATGACGATCCCGCCAGGCTCCCCCGTCTCGGCGGGCTAAATCCCTTCCCAGGTTCTACCGCGAAAAACGACACGGGACCTGAATTGGAGCAGGGCAAATGGTTGTTAGTGAACTTCCTCCCTGCGTGGCAATAATGAGAGAAGCGGAAAAACAAACGTAACGAACAAAACGGAAAAAATCAAACCGCTTCCCAAAGCCAACCACAGGGTCATCGGAGGGAATAAACAAACCGCCATGAACCAGAGCCAGTACCCCGGCGGGTGTCTAATTGGTGAGAAATGCGTAAAACTGGCTGCGACTATCATGGCGGCAGGTCCCAAAGTATATACTCCCGCGAGTGCCCATACCCATTTCGGCCGCCTCTTTGTAGCCGTCCAACTTATTAAACAGAAGATAAGAATACCAGCGGAGGAAACCAAGTTCTGAGCAATGATGTTTGCATCAAACTTCCCGATAGCCGAAACCAACACGACAGGTGTCCAAAAGGCTAAACCGCCTAACACAAGTAAGCGCAAATTCTCTTTCATTGTCCCGGCTCCTCCTCGCCGCCCTCCGTGCAAAAAGAGAGGCAATGCGAGATAGTACCTAAATTTCCCCAACTCAGTCGAGCGCGTCTCATTACTTCCTTACGGTCTCCCCTCTCCGGGGATCTGGGGGCCCCGTTTGAAGGAAATTCAAACTGACCCTGCACCGTTGCAGGCGAGTTGCTCGGGCAACACGGGCGTTCTATGATTCCATGCAACTGGCCCGCCCCCAGAGGAGAACGCAAATGCCATTTCAGATTACGACGACGGTGACGTGTTACTTGCTGCCGCAGGACGGTGCGCAGGCGAAGGCGGATTTCTTGAAGCATTTGCTGGATCCGGGCGAGACGTGGATTACCGCGTACGCGTTCACGCTGACGGACATGATTAACGATTTGATTGCGGCGCACAAAAATGGGATTCCGCTACACATTTATT
>DATFQU010000010.1:0-5075 GCA_035264005.1 Candidatus Acidiferrales bacterium | reverse complement strand
GGCAAAAATGAACGATGACTCTTCAAAGGATGCCGCCACGCCGCAATTAGGGACTGCGCGGTCGCCTAGTATGTACACGATGCCCAGCAGATTTTCCAATATGGAAGCCGAAGCGTGGGTCGACTATGCGCAGGGAAAGCATGAGGAAGCCCTGAAAACGATGCGGGCCGCGGCGAAGCAGGAAGAGGCGAGCGGAGTGGATTCGCTGACGATGCCCGCGCGGGAGATGCTGGGAGACATGCTGCTGGAGATGAAACGGCCGGGCGAGGCCCTGGTCGAGTACAAGGCAGCGCTTGTGGAGTCGCCGAACCGTTTCGACGGGCTTTATGGCGCGGCGCAGGCTGCGCAACTTGCCGGGAACGCAACGGAAGCGCGCGGATACCTCGCGAAACTGGTTAAAGTTTGCAGCCCCGACGCGGACCGCCCGGAGCTTCAGGAAGCGCGAGAGGAAGTGGCGAAGCAGTAGTCGATAGTCGAGAGTTAAGAGTCCGCAGAAGAAGCGAGCGGATCCGCCAATATCGCCCCGGTTGTGTCAACTCGGCTAGTTGATGTCGAGTTCGCCGGCGCCGACGTGGGCGTAAAGAGAATACTTGCCAGGCGCGTTTTTATGGAGAGCAGTGTTAGTTTGAAAGTGACGGAAGAACCCACCCTTTGAAACCCCAAAAGCGCCCGCTTCAAGATCTCCCGTTGTAACAGAAGCCTTCACCGGACCGTAATCGTCGGCGTGGGGCAAGCTGACGTCCATCTCACCGGCATGGATCTTGAGGTCCTTGTTCCCGTCGACGTGATCGATGTCGAGTTCGCCTGCGAACATCCGGACGTAGAGATCGGACTGGCGCGGAATGTCGATGTCGATCTGGAAATTATTGGAGGGGCCGCCGGTGATGTCGAGGTCGCCGCGGTTGCCATCCTGCTTTAGCTTGACGCGAACGTCGGCAAGGGAGTCGTGGCGCGGCGCCGAGAAGCGAATCACGATTTTGTTTCCGTCGGTGCCGCTGATGCGCACACCTGACGAGCGGATGTGCATGCGCAATTGGCCTCCGGACGGGAAGGCCGCTTCGAAGCGGTCCTGGCCGGTTTCGGACAGGACATTGGGCTTCTGGGCGAAGGCGATTGCTGGCGAAAGCAGCAGCAAGAGCGCAGGAACGAGCCAGCGCGTCAGCTGATGGCCGAAGAGCAACTCGATTCTCGATTGCATGGACGCACCTCCAGTTGGTTAGAGATACGATGATACGAGCGAAATAGTTCCCGTGAAAATTTACTGGCCAAGGAAATTCGTCCGGGCACCGGGCAACCGCTAAAACCGAAACGCACAGACTAAAGTCTGTGCCATAAAGGCGCTTCAGGCGCGGGCGGCGCGGCGCTGGAATTGCGGCGCGAAGACTTCCTCGGCGAACTGCTCGAGCGTAGTCTGCGTGGTGTTCTTCTCGGAGCGCTGCTCTTCGGGATTCAAGAGTCCTTCGTTGCCGCCTTTCCACATTTCAATGACCAAAGCCGCGGAGCTTTTCGGCAGGCCCATGCTGGTGAGAGCGGACTCGAGAAGCATGAGTGGCATCTGCACGTAAGCAAGATTTGGCTTACCGATAGCGCGGCCGATGATAGCGGCGCAGTCGCGCATGGTGACGTCGCGAGGGCCGAGCAGCTCTTGTGTGGAATGACCGGAGAAATCGCGGGCGGCAAGGCGCGACGCGGCGTAATTACCAATATCCTGCGTGGCGATCATCGGGGCAGACACATCGGCGGGAGCCGGGCCGGGGAGAGCGTTCATCATGCGAATTCCCTCGATACTCATGAGCAGATTTTC
The DNA here is from genome assembly GCA_035264005.1 of Candidatus Acidiferrales bacterium. Taxonomy (GTDB): domain Bacteria; phylum Acidobacteriota; class Terriglobia; order Acidiferrales; family UBA7541; genus DAHUXN01. The sequence continues at coordinate 3,271 of DATFQU010000010.1, read as the reverse complement.
CATGAAGCTTACAGGACGCAGATGGAGAGCGTTGAGGGCAGAGTTGCGATTGAGTTTTTCTTCCATGTTGTGTAGGCCGACGATAGGGCCGGTTTTTTCGGCGTGCTGGGCCCCGATACTCGAGAGCACAACCGCGAATTTGAGGCCGGATTTTTCGACAGCGGCGGCGTAAGCGTCGCTGATCCGTTCCTGATAGGCGCGAGTGTCGTCGCGCTGAATTCCCTGCGAGGGGATGACGAGATAGGCGGCGTCAGCGCCTTCGAAGGCGCGGGCCATTTCGTCGGCGCTTTCTGCGTTGGCGACAAAGGGTTCGGCGCCTTTCGAGGTGAAGCGCTCGAGCCGAGAGGCGTCACGGCCGACGACGCGGACCTTTTCACCTCTTGTGAGCAAAGCGTCCGCCGCTGCGGACCCTGTGTTTCCTGTGGCTCCGGTGATGACGATCATAGCCGCCTCCAGATCAAACTAGCGTTGCCAGGTTCTCTTGGCAACGGCGCGCGCAACATTTGGATTCGAAGCTGCGCGTTCCCCCGAACGAATTAGATGCGCAAAGCGCCGCACAAAGACAAATTTCAGAACAAGGAAAAAGGCCGCGACGATGAGGAGAAAGTTTCCCCAGAAATGCATGCGCGAATAAATGGAAACGCCGGCAATCGCGGACGCGAGACAGAAAATCAGAGAGACGTTGCTCAACAAAAATGCGCGGCGCGCGACGGCGGGCAAGTCCTGCCGGCGAGCAATGAGCACGGAGACGAAAACGGCAGCTCCTGCGGAGAGAATGATGAGCGCGATGAGGCCGAGTTTAATTGCTGGAGTCATTGCGATTCGCGTCCTCGGGCCGCAGTTCGTCCTCGAAAACCGTTCACGAGAAGCCTAGCGAGTGAATAAAGCGGAAACGCGGCATAGACAAAGGCAAAAAACAGCATCGAGACAAACGCCCCGCGTTCCCAAAGGGTTCCTGTTGGCGCTATAAGGCTAACAATGCAGGATGCCAGCAGCAAAATAAGACTGACGCGACGAACAATCAGCCGGCGTTTCATACCTGCAGAAACATTTGGCGCTTTTGAAACGATGCGTATAACACTCGCTGCAGACAGCATTCCGAGGACTGCGATGATAGTGAGAATCGTTGAATGTGGGTTTGCGCTCATCCGACTTTTTGAACCGAAGCTCTAGGCCATCGGTACCTTCACGTTATGCTGCTTGGCGAAGGCTATGGCCTCGGGGTAACCCGCGTCGACGTGGCGGGCGACGCCGATGCCGGGATCGTTCGTAAGAACGCGTTCAATGCGCGAGGCCATTTCCTTGGTGCCGTCAGCGACAGTGACCTGTCCAGCATGTACGGCGTAACCGATGCCGACGCCGCCGCCATCGTGAACGGAAACCCAGCTTGCGCCGCTGGCAGTGTTGAGCATGGCGTTGAGCATAGGCCAGTCGGCGATCGCGTCGGATCCGTCGCGCATACTTTCGGTTTCGCGATAGGGCGAAGCGACGGAGCCGCAGTCGAGATGGTCGCGGCCGATGACGATGGGTGCTTTCAGTTCGCCGCGCGCGACGAGGTCATTCATCGCTACTCCGAATTTGTCGCGCTCGCCATAACCGAGCCAGCAGATCCGTGCGGGCAATCCTTGGAAGTGAACGCGTTTCTGCGCGAGCTTGATCCAGCGACAGAGAGATTCGTTCTGTGGAAACATTTCGAGGACGAGCTGATCGGTACGGTGTATGTCCGACGGCTCGCCGGAAAGAGCGGCCCAGCGGAACGGTCCGCGGCCTTCGCAAAATAACGGACGAATGTATGCGGGAACAAAGCCAGGGAAATCGTATGCGTTCTTCACACCCTGCTCGAAGGCGAAGGTGCGGATGTTGTTGCCGTAGTCGAAGGTGATGGCGCCCATTTTTTGCAGCGCGAGCATGCCTTCGACGTGCGTGGCGATGGATTGCATAGCGCGCTTGCGATATTCCTCAGGATCGCGCTGCCGGAGCTCTTTGGCCTCTTCGAGCGAGAGGCCCTGCGGAATGTATCCGCCGATGGGATCGTGCGCACTGGTTTGGTCGGTGAGCAAATCGGGAACGACGCCGCGGCGCGCGAGTTCAGGAATTAAATCGGCGCAATTGCCGACGAGGCCGACGGAAGTGCCTTCGCGCTTGCGGACGGCATTCTTGAGAATGCGCAGCGCTTCGTCGAGGTCGTTGACCATGACGTCGCAATAGCCGGTCTTGAGACGTTTCTTGATGCGTTCAGGATCGACTTCGATGCCGAGAAATGCCGCGCCATTCAACGTGGCGGCGAGAGGCTGAGCGCCACCCATTCCGCCCATGCCGCCGGTGACAACGAGTTTGCCGGAGAGATCGGTGTTCGGGCCAAAGTGTTTGCGAGCGGCGGCAGCGAATGTCTCATAGGTGCCCTGCAAAATTCCTTGAGTGCCGATGTAAATCCAGCTTCCGGCGGTCATTTGGCCGTACATGGTGAGGCCGGCGCGTTCGAGTTCGTTGAAATTCTTCCAATCGTCCCAGTGGCCGACAAGATTGGAGTTTGCGATTAGGACGCGTGGAGCGTAAGAGTGCGTGCGAAAAATTCCGACGGGTTTGCCGGATTGAATCAGGAGCGTTTCATCGTTTTCGAGATTGCGAAGGGAATTGACGATGGCGTGGAAGCAATCCCAGTTGCGCGCAGCTTTGCCGCGACCGCCGTAAACTACGAGATCCTCGGGGCGCTCGCCGACTTCCGGATCGAGATTGTTCATCAGCATGCGAAGCGCGGCTTCCTGCTGCCAGCTCTTGCAAGAGATTTGCGTGCCCCGTGGCGCGCGCTGCGGCTGATAGCCGACGTGGTTTTCTACGGCGAGCTTGGACATCGAGCCTCCCCCTGGAAAAAACTATATTAGCGCGAGGCGGCGTTTGCTTCCAGCGCTCTGTGAGAGAACGCGCGTGCGCCGCCGATGTTGCGAGACGAAGCGATGCTGCGCTAGAGTGCGAAACGGACGATGAGTGACCCGACTGAATATCCACCGCTGACAAAATGTTTTCTGGACGCCATTGATATGCATGCGAACCCGCGCGCGCAGATGTATCGCGTCGCGGAGGGTAACTGGCAAGCGTATTCGTCGGCGGAGATGCTGCGGCGTGTGGCCGGTTTGGCGCGGGCGCTTACGGATCTCGGCGTGGTTGCGGATGACCGTGTAGGAATCTTTGCGCCGAATTCGCCGGAATGGCACGCGGCCGATTTTGCGGTGATGGGGCTAGGCGCCGTGGGCGTGCCGATCTACTTCAACGA
>DATFQU010000009.1:0-4472 GCA_035264005.1 Candidatus Acidiferrales bacterium | reverse complement strand
GTCGTGCAGGTGTTGCGCGAGCCAAACTGAGTCCACGAGCAGCGGCGTGCGCTCCTGCGCCGTCGCGACAGCCACGCTCGCGGCCAGCGCTAACAGCAGAACGGCAACTCGAATGGCTAGGCTTTTCATGGTGCTTCCCTTCCGCGAACTACTCGCAGCGCAAGGCCTCGATGGGGTCAATGGCAGCCGCACGGCGCGCCGGAACATATCCCGCGAGCAGCGCGGCCGAAACGAAGACCAATGCTACGGCGAAATACGTTACCGGATCGGTTGGAGTCACTTCAAAGAGCAGTGACTTAACGAGTCCAGTAAGCGCGAACGCGCCTCCGAGCCCGATTCCCACGCCGAGGATGGCAAGCATCACGCCTTGACGCAGAACCATGAACAAAACGCCGGACGGTTGCGCGCCGAGCGCGATTCGAATGCCAATCTCGTGAATGCGCTGGCTCACGGTCAGCGCCATGATTCCGCCGATGCCTGCGGTAGCGATCAGCAGCGCGAGCGCTCCGAAAACAGCCAGCAGGCTCGCAGTGGTACGCGGAGTTGCAACGGAATCAGAACGCGCCTCGTCCAGCGACATAATTCCCGAAACGGCGGTATCCGCATCCACATCGTGAACCGCGCGATTGATTTGACGGCTCATCGCGAGAGGATCGGCGACAGCCGTGCGCACGATAAGCGTGCCGACGCCGCCATTCTGTGCGACGGGGCCATAAGCGTGGAGCTCCGGCGCATGGTCAAGCCCGAGATCGCGCACATCGCCGACGACGCCCGCGATTTGCGACCAGGTCTTGCCATCGTCAAACGAAATCCGTTTGCCGATTGGGGTTTCACTTGGCCAGAAGCGGCGTTGCATCGCTTGATTGATAATCACAACGGCGGGGGACTTGTCGTTGTCCGTGTCTGCAAATTCTCGTCCGCTCAACAGCGGAATACCAAGCGTCTTGAAGAAATCAGGCGTGATGAGCACAGTGTCCGCAAGGGGCGGCGCCTGACCGGGCGCCAGCGGGTGGCCTTCAATCTGGAAGCCATTCGAGTTAATCCCGCCGGAGAGAACCTCCGGCTCAAGGGGATAGCTCGAGGAAACAGCGGCGGAAAGAACGGCCGGCTCGGCCTTGATCCGATCGACGAGTTTCTTGGCGAACAGAGCGTACTGGTCGGAGGTTCCATACTTCGACCAGTTGGGACTAAGCCTCATCGCCAGCACATGCTGCGTCTGGAAACCCTGGTTGACGTTTAGCATCTTGAACAGGCTGCGGAGCATGAGGCCCGCGCCGATCAGCAACATGAAAGAAAACGCCACTTGCGACACGATGAGCACGCTGCGCATGCGGTTGCGCCGGCGATTCACACCGCTTCCAGCAGCGCCTTCTTTGAGTCCTGAAGTCAGATTTACGTGCGAGAAGAGAGCTGATACGGTGCCGAAGACGACTGCCGTGCCGAGCGCCGCGAGGAGCGTGAAGAGCAGCACGCCCGAATCGATGCGGATTTCACTGGCGCGCGGGGAAAGTCGGGCCGCGAATCTTGTCAGCAATTCCAAGCTGTCATATGCGAGGACCAGGCCAATCAGTCCGCCGATGAACGCGAGAATGAAGCTTTCCGTGAGCAATTGGCGCAGTAAGCGGCTGCGTCCCGCGCCGAGAGCCGTGCGGACCGCGAGTTCGCGCTCACGGCGAGCCATGCGCGACAGCGTCAGATTTGCGACGTTCGCGCACGCGATCAGCAGAACGAACGTGGCCGCGGCCAAGAGCACGAGCAAAGTTGGCTGCGCATCATGCGTCAAATTTTCTTTCAACGAGGACGCGACAACCCCGTAGCCGATATTTGCGGGATAAAACTTCGGATACTGCGCTTCCAGGCGCGAGGCAATTGTCGAGAGATCGGCTTGCGCCTGGCCGAGAGTAACTCCCGGCTTCAACCGGCCGAAGACTTCCATCATCCGCGCTTCGCGATGATCAATGTGGCTTTTCGAGGAGCGAAACGGACATGCCGACGTGGGCATAAAAACGTCTGTTTTAAGCGGATATTGTGGAATCGGCGGAAGCACGGCGACAACAGTGTGGACGCGGTCGTTCATCTCGAAAGTCTTGCCGATTACCTTTGGGTCCGCGCCGAATTTGTCGCGCCAGTATTCGTTCGTGAGAACAAGCACGGCAGGCGCGCCGAGTTCATCGTCCTTGGGCGTGAACGTGCGGCCGAGAATCGGCTTCACTCCAAACATGTCGAAATAATTCCAGGACACCACCGCCGTCTTAACGTGGTCGGGATCGCCGTGGCCGAACAGAGTGAAGCCCATCGTGTGGTATTCGACGAGGCTTGAAAGCGTCTGACTTTGGTGGCGATAGTCCATGATTTCCGGCACGGAGAATCCGATATCGTCGACGTTGGCCTTCACCGCCTGTTGGCGGATGAAAATCAGCTGCTGACCCTGCTTGTACGGCAACGGGTTGAGCAGCACGCTGTGAACCATGCTGAAAATCGCAGTATTCGCGCCGATACCGAGCGCCAGAGTCAGCACCGCGATAGCCGTAAATCCCTTATTCTTGGCCATCATGCGGAACGCGTAGTTGCAGTCCTGGCGGAGAATTTCCCAATGCTCGCGCGGCGCGGTGCGGAAAATTCCGCCGATGGTTTCGACCCACAGCCTCACGAAGCCGCCGAAACCGCCGCGCTGCTCCGCTTCGCGATGCTGCTCGGAGAAGACGCCGGCCATCTCGCGTTCGTAATTGGCGCGAAAGTCGAACGGGAGCAGGCGCAAAACAAAACGGAAAATCCTCTGCGAACGTGAACCGTCGTTGTTCTTCGTGGCATTCATGGCGCGTCAGCCTCTCTAAGCAGTCTCAGTCTTGCGAAACAGGTGCTTGGCCCGGGCCTGCGAAAGGGCCTCTTCCATGCGCTGCGCTTCGGCCACGGCGACGCTGCGGCCGAATTCGGTGAGCCGGTAGTAGCGGCGGCGCTCGTCGTCGAGGCCAAACGCGGGGCGATTTCCGGACTCGGCAATCATTCCCGAACTTTCCAGGCGCGCGAGATTTCCATACAGCGTGCCGGCGCTCAGGCGCACTTTGTCGTCGGTGCGCATTGCTACTTCCTTGAGGATTGCGTATCCGTGTTTCTCGCCGTCAGCCAGCGCGAGGAGGACGTGAAACATCGCGGGCGTGAGGGGCAAAAACGATTCTGTTTCAGTTTTCTTCATCAACGTATGCCTGCTTTCCGCTCTTCTTTCCACTCTCTGGAGCCAAACCTGCGAACCCGCCAAATCTATCGTCCGCTGAACCACTCTAACGGACTCCGTAATACTATATCGTCGGACGGTATAGTTGCAACTCTCGCGCCAAAAGCTCCGAAGGTTAAACCAGCGAAAACACGTGGCTTGGCAAAATGACCGAGAAAAATGCTGTCCAGTTGCGAACGTGTACTGCGCGTAAACGGACACTTGGCAGCGCCCGTTAACGGCCCAGTCGGGCCGCACGTATTTGTTGACGTGAGGGGCGGCTAAATTATAGATTCCCCGTCGCAAAGGGGCATCCCGCCCACACCGAGGACAAAATGGCGCATAGAGACTTCTGGCAAAGTTGCAGCCGTGCGATCAAATTGAAGGCCGCGAAATTTGGTGTCGCCGCGGTGATCGCCGGCGCGCTGCTGACTCTCCCGCTGAGCGCACATTACGACAGGGCAGGACGGGCCGCTCACGCCGGTCAGCAGAAACAGACCGGGCCCGCGCCCAAGTTGCCAAAGCCGAAGCTGCCGCCGAAGAATGCCACGCAAGCTCCGCCCCCGGTAATGGAGCCTTTTGGCAAGGCGGCGCCGCAACTGACTTCCCAAGATCTCGGCGCGTTTTTCGACGGCATGATGCCCTTGCAAATCCAGCAAGCTGACATTGGCGGCGCCGTGGTGGCCGTAGTGAAAGATGGACAGCTGATTTTTGCCAAGGGCTACGGTTACTCGGACCCGAAAAACAAAAAGCCCGTGTCGCCCGATGACACGCTTTTCCGCGTCGGCTCCATCTCGAAACTATTCACGTGGACTGCCGTGATGCAGCAGGTTCAGGCCGGAAAAATCAATCTCGACACCGATATCAACCAGTATCTCGATTTCCACGTCAACGAACCCCACGGCAAAATCACCATGCGCAATCTGATGACCCACACGCCGGGGTTTGAGGAAGCCATCAAAGACCTGATTACGGACAATCCCGCGCGCATGTCGTCTCTCGGCGATTATCTGAAGACACATCAGCCGCAGCAGATTTTTGCTCCGGGAACAACCGGCGCATATTCGAACTACGGCGCGGGCTTGGCAGGCTACATCGTGCAGCGCGTTTCCGGCGAGTCATTCGACGATTACATCGAGCACCACATTTTTCAGCCGCTGGGCATGACGCACGCGAGTTTTCGGCAGCCGCTCCCGCCGAATCTCGATCCGCTGATGTCTCAAGGATTTCAGGTCGCTTCCGGCGGCGCGAAACCATTCGA
>DATFQU010000008.1:0-8903 GCA_035264005.1 Candidatus Acidiferrales bacterium | reverse complement strand
AATTTTCGGAAACCGCTGCCGCAGCCGCGTCACAATTTCCTGCGTGTCGTAAAGGCTCAGAGTTGTCTGCGTCAAATATGCCAGCCGCTCCGGATCTTCCATCTGCAACTGGTCCACTTCCTCCACGCTTCCCACCACTACGGTTTGCAATGGCGCTTCGCCCGAAGTGCCAACAATCTCCTGATGGTCGCGATGCCCGATCAGAATCAGCGTCCGCCCTTCGCGCGCGAATTTTCGTGCTTCCAGATGCACCTTCGTCACCAGCGGACACGTCGCGTCAATCACGCGCAGCTTGCGCTCGGTCGCTTCCTCGCGCACTCGCGGCGGAACTCCATGCGCGCTGAAAACCAGGACCGCTCCGATCGGCACTTCACCAATGGTTTCCACGAAAATCGCGCCGCGCTGACGCAGTTGCTCCACGACGTATCGGTTGTGCACAATTTCGTGATGCACATAGACCGGCGCGCCATACGCCTCCAGCGCCAGCTCGACAATATCCACGGCTCGAACCACACCTGCGCAGAATCCCCGCGGACGCACCCGCACGAGCACTTTTCGCCCGTTTCCCGGCCGCCCGGTTCCCTGTATGTTCGCTATATCGTTGGACATGGAACCTCTATGTTACCGCATTTCGCGCCGCGTCGCCATCCGCTTTCGTGCTCGCTAATTGTCTTGCAATGAACGTAGTGCGGTCCCTTAATGGTACCCTGAAAGCTGCCGCAAATTTGATCGGAGTGCACTCTCTATGTTACTGGCTGGCCAAGTTGCCATCATCACCGGTGGAGGCCGTGGAATCGGCAGCGCCATTGCCCTGCGTTTCGCGCGCGAGGGTTCCTCCATAGTGCTTGCCGCGCGCACGCAAGCTCAAGTTGATGCGGTTGCCGCCGAGTTGAAAGCCGCGGGACACAAAGCCGCCGCGGTCGCTGCCGACGTGTCGCAGGCGTCGGGCTGTCAGGCAATCGTCGACGTGGCGCGCAAGCACTTCAGCCGCATCGACATTCTCGTGAACAACGCGGGAGTTTTGGGCCCTGTGAAAGCAGTCGAGGAAGTGTCACCGAAAGAATGGGACGAAGTGATCGCTGTGAATCTGCGCGGGCCTTTCTTGCTCTCACGCCTGGTTTTGCCGGAAATGTATCAGCGCGGCTCCGGCGCAATCATCAACATTTCCAGCGTCGCCGCCAAAGGCGCGTTTCTGTGGAATGGCCCTTACGCAGCCTCGAAGACGGGACTTGTCGGTTTCACGCGCACGCTGGCTGCAGAGGCCGCGCGAAAAGGCGTTCGCGTGAACGCCATCTGTCCTGGGCCCGTGCCCGAAACGGAAATGTCGCAGACCCTGGGAAAAGCTCTCGCCGACCGTCTCCACGCCGATCCGGATGCGCTCTTCAAAGGCTTCCTGGAAAGAATTCTTCAGGGAAGGCCGCAGACAACAGCCGACATCGCCGAGGCCGCGCTTTTCCTGGCGTCGAGCCAGTCCGCTGCGATTACCGGACAGACTCTGAATGTGGACGGCGGAATGTCCTTTTACTGATTGCTTCCACCCGAGCCCACTGCCGACGCGCACCTGCAACTGCTCCGTGCCGGTTCGCTTCCACCCATCCCAGTCCGCGATCTCCAGCCTCGCCAACGATGTAAATCGCGAGCAGCAGCAGGAGAAAGCCACCAAATACGATCCCAAACAGCAACTCCGCGGCAATCAGCTCCTGGAAGAAATAAGTGTTAAGCGCGATCAGTGCAGCCGCACACCAGTACACCCACTTGGGAATTCGACGGATTTGCATTTCTGGATCACCTATCCCCCATTGCCTTAGATGCAAATCCACTGCCGAAAGTACCAAACAAGAAATCCTTGGCATTCATCCACTTAGCGTATACAGGCTTTTCTACGAACTGCGTAAGAGTGAATTTGTTTCCGGGAATGTGACAGAGTTTGCAGAATCCACCAAGCACGTAGGAAGAGTCAGCGCGCGCCGATTCGAAACAGAGTTGTCGCACCGGCGGTCCAAAGAACAACGGCGCTTCCGAGCCCCGACAGAATCGCGCGTGCGTCGGCGCCACCGGTAATCCTCGGTCCGGGCAAAAACATCGCCACCGCGCATACAACGCACATTGCCGACGCAGTCCAAAGAAAAAGCGGCATTCCTGAGGCTTTCCACAGACCAATGAAATGCAGGCCGACAATGAAGCCAACTGTGGGGATCAGGAATTCTTGACGTCCCAACCGCTGGAGGGCGAAAACCGCTGCGAAAATAGCCGCAGCCTCCATCGCGACAGCGATGCCGTATAGCCGACCATCGAACTTTGCCGGTTCTACTGCTCTGGGACGAATCAACAACGCGGCGATGAGTACTGCTGAGATTGCGATGCTCGCGATTACGCTCCACATGCGGTATTGGCGCGGCAATCCGATAGAGCCAGCCAGACCCCACGCACAGCCGAACGCGACGCCAACGATGGAGCCTACGGTCGCGCTATTCATTTCGGTTTGCCGTTTGAAGCCTGAACGTGTTTGGTCGATGCTTCTTCGCGGAGCTTGCGCACAAGGCCGCTGCGAACCAGCCATGCCAGCGTCTCAATGAAGAAGTTGCGCGAAAGATGCTGGCGCTTTTCCGGCGACCATGCTGCCATCGAAGCGTGGCGTGCCATCGCCGCGGCTTCCGCTTCGTGAAAAACGAATCGCGGTGGACGGTGCGTCAGCCAGCGAATGTATTCGAACACTTTGCGAACCAAACTCCCCGGCTGCTTTACGAGCCGCTCGTGCAGCATGCTGCCCGCCGGACTGACCCACGCGAAAATGATGCACTCTGGCGGCTCGGGTTTCAGAAACGAATACTCGTCCGCGCCATCCAGCAAATAGCCGACGAAGAAGCCGGCGGTTTGCTCCCGATTCATGGTCGTTCCCGAAGCGGGGCTCGCGCTGCTTCGTTTCGAAACGGCGGGCGAGTCAGCTATGAACCAAAAGCCCCGCAAGCCGTGCTCGTCGGCCGCGACCGGACTGTAGCCCTTCAAGTACGGTGCGGCGAGTTCGCGGATCCAGGAGACCGAACCGTGCGCAAAAGGTTTTGCGCGGCGCAGCGGATGCGAAACTTGCTTCGCGGGGCGCGGTTTCTTGCGCTTGCGCGCTGCTGCGGTTTTCAACGGCCCTCGAAGGGGTAGCGGTCGCCCGAGAGAACGGCGGCGGCGATGCGGCGGCGCGGCGCGATGGTGTCTATGGTGTCGCGTTTGGCGAAGCGGCGAAGCACAGCAAGCTGGGTACGGAGCGCATCGCCTTCGACGGTTCCTGCGAGCGCGGTGCGCGCTTCGCGTTCGGCGCGATCCGCTGCATCCGAGATGAAAACTCGTGTCGCATCGGCCATCACCGAAGCGGAGGCGCCTGCGTTTCGCTTCGCCGCTTTTTGCGCACGGCGCAGACAGGATTCCATGGCATAAATTTCCATCACCACGTTGGCGAGTGCCGCGACGATCTCCTGCTGTTCGGCAAGCTGCTCGCGGAATCGCTGCACCGCGCCTCCTGCGGCGAGTAAGAAAAGCTTTTTCCCATTGGCGACGATGCGTTCTTCTTGCGCGAACTCAACGCTCGCGCTTTCTTCCATTGACGGGCCAGCCAGAACTTCGTCGGCGAGCTTCATCGCCGCGGGAATCAAAGGCAGGACGCCGGCCATCGCGCGCTTCATCAGCATTTGAATGATGAGCATGCGATTGATTTCGTTGGTGCCCTCGAAAATGCGGTTGATGCGGCTGTCGCGGTAGGCGCGCGCGACGGGATAATCTTCGTGATAGCCGTAGCCGCCAAAAATCTGCACGGCTTCGTCGACGCAGTAATCGACCGTCTCCGAGCCATAGACTTTGCTGATGGAGCTTTCGATCGCGTACTCCTCGAGCATTTTCATACCCTGCTCGGTTTTCGTTGTGCCCTCAGGAGTAGCCGCTGTCGCGGTATCAACCTGGCCCGCGATGCGGTAAATCATCGATTCGGCGGCGAAAATTCGGATGGCCATTTCCGCCAGCTTGGCGTCGATCAAGCCGAATTGCGCGAGTTGCCTTCCGAAAGCAGTGCGCTCTTTCGAATACTTCGAAGCGGACTCCAGAACTTTTTTCGCGCCGCCAAGGCAATATGCTCCGAGGCTGAAACGTCCCGAATTGAGAGTGTTGAATGCAACGATGTGGCCGCGGCCAATTTCGTGCAGCAAATTTTCCTTGGGTACCGGAGTATTTTCAAAGAACAGCGCCACGGTCGAGCTGCCCTTGATGCCCATTTTTTTTTCTTCCGCGCCGACGGAAAATCCCGGTGCGCCGCGCTCGACGAGGAAGCAGGAGAATTTTTCTCCGTCGACCTTCGCGAAAACCACAAACAAATCCGCGAAGCCACCATTGGTGATCCACATTTTCTGGCCGTTCAGGATCCAGTTGTTTCCATCGGGCGAAAGAACGGCGCGCGTGCGCGACGCCAGCGCATCGGAGCCGGCCTGCGGTTCGGACAGGCAGTAGCAAGAAACGATTTCGCCAGTGGCGATGCGCGGCAGATACTTCTTCTTTTGCTCTTCGGTCCCAAAATAAACGATGGGCACCGTGCCGATTCCGGCGTGGCCTCCGTGCGTGACGGCGAACGAAGCGTATGCAGCCAGTTTTTCGGAAAGAAGAGTTGCGGAAACTTTGTCGAGTCCCGCGCCACCAAATTCCTCGGGAATTCCGCCTGCGAGCAATCCCACTTCGCCGGCTTTCTTCAGGACTTGCGCCATCAAGCCCTTGCTGTGCAGTTCGAGTTCGGGAACGAGCGGCAGAACTTCCTTCGTCACGAATTCTTCGGCGGTCTGGCCGATTAGTTTTTGGTCGCCGCTGAGGTCGGCGGGCGTGAAGACTTCTTCAGGAGTGCAGGAGGAAATCAGAAATCCGCCGCCGCGCGCCAGATTTTGCGAAACAGTCGTTGTCGCCATCGAAACTCCTTAGGCTACGCGCTCCAAAATTCCTGCTGCCCCCATGCCGCCGCCAACGCACATGGTTACTAAGCCATAACGCGCTTTCCGACGCTCCAGTTCGCGCAGAATCGTGGCCGTCAATTTTGCCCCGGTACATCCGAGAGGATGTCCGAGCGCGACGGCACCGCCATTGGGATTCACTTTCGACGGGTCGAGCCCGGCAAGTTTTATCACTGTGAGCGATTGCGCGGCAAACGCTTCGTTCAATTCAATCACGTCGATCTGTTCGAGTTTCAAGCCAGCAAGTCTCAGCGCTTTCGGAATTGCGAAAACTGGGCCGACACCCATTTCTTCCGGAGGGCAGCCAGCAGTCGCGAAGGAACTAAACTTCGCGAGGGGCTTCGCGCCGATGGCCCTGGCGCGTTCGGCGGACATCACCACGGCTGCAGCAGCGCCATCGCTCATCTGCGAACTATTGCCCGCAGTGACTGTGCCTTTCGCGTGAAACGCCGGTTTCAATTTCGCGAGGGCTTCGAGAGAAGTATCGGCGCGCGGACCTTCGTCGGTGTCGAAAACAGCTGTCACAGTTTTTGGATGACTGCCGTTAGATCCATCCTCCGAAGTGAAAGTTACTTCGACCGAAACGGTTTCCTGTTTAAACTTTCCAGCAGAAATCGCGGCGAGCGCTTTTTGATGGCTCTGCAAAGAAAATTCGTCGGACTGCTCGCGAGTGATTCCGTATTTTTTCGCGAGATTCTCGGCGGTGAGACCCATGCCGAGATAGGAATCGGGATAGTGATCCATCAGCCAGGGATTCGGGGAGATCTTATTTCCGCCCATGGGAATCATGCTCATCGATTCGGTGCCGCCGGCGATAATCACGTTGGCTTGACCCGCAAGGATTCTTTCTGCGGCGATGGCAATGGCCTGCAAGCCGGAGGAGCAAAAACGGTTGATAGTCATCGCCGAAGCTTCGACGGGTAGACCAGCGCGAAGCGAGGCAATGCGCGCGACGTTCATGCCCTGCTCGGCTTCCGGCATGGCGCAGCCGAGGATAACGTCCTCGATTTCCGAGGGCTTAAGGCTGGGGACGCGAGCAAGCGCTTCGCGGATGGCGATGGCGGCCAGATCGTCGGGGCGCGTGGCGCGCAGGGAGCCCTTGAACGCTTTGCCAACGGGCGTGCGTACAGAACTGACGATTACCGCTTCACGCGCTACAGGCATGCTGCCACCTCGAAAAGAATGACCCGGGAATGAGTGCCCCCGCCTTTATTGGACGCCACGAGATAGAAAAAAGCAACTGCGGCCCGAGGCAGCGGCGCGAGAAAAACCAGTGTCCGAAAATGGGATCGCCGTCGAAGAAAAAACGCAAATCACTGGCGATTAAAAATGACTCCTTTCTCTTATTTTCAGCAACTTACGCTCATTTCTAATAATCCATAGGTCTGGCGATTAGAATCTCGTCCCGCGCCCATAAAAAGCGAAAGCCGCGTTTCCGCGGCTATGACTTCTTCCTAAATTGCGAACTCACCGAAAATCGAGCTGCAGGTATATGTGTATCAAATAGTTACGTAAATGTCAAGGGAAAAGCGCTCACTGACGAACGAAGGCAGACATCGACAAGAGGAACAACCCGTGGCGAAAACTCTGCACTTAGGCCAATCACTTGGGGGACAACCTACTCCGCCTACCACGACTTCCATATGGCAAACGGCGCGATGGCTGCCAGGAGAAAACCGAACAACGCAGGGACAAACGTTATCCTGTCCCGGACCGCAGCCGTATACCGCAGCGCTAATACGAAGCATCCGAGGTTGCCCACACACGAGAAGACCGCTAATAGCAGCGCGTTTCGATCATGTGGATTGATGTGGCCCAAGAAGAGAGGAAAAACACCGAGCAGCGCCGCCAAGATACCAGATCCAACAGCGAGAAAAGCCGAAGCCGTAATTACAAAGGCGCAGGCTACGCCGGGTTCGCGCAGCACCAGCAGGAGAAGAATTGCCACGACATAATGTGCAAGAACGAGCCCAGACAGTGCAAATTGAAAGTGCTTCGTATCCGGATCGGGACGCAAGGCAACAATTGTGGTAACAATGCCGACGACGACCAGCGCTACGAGGAGCACCGCGCGACGTCGAGCGGATGTTTTTTCGCTTTGGCAGCGGCTATCGTTACTTATGTCACTCTGTCCCATGCCAGCGCAAAGGATGACTTGAGTTACGGATTTTGGGTCTTTGGGCGGTTGCGGAAACGGTTGTAGAGATCGAGATGCTTGTTATCGAGGCTGGTGAGCTGGCCCTGGATGAACAGATACTTCACCTGAGTGCGTAGCTCGAGCAGGTCGCCGTTGGTGACGACGACGTTGGCGACTTTGCCGGGCTCGATGGTGCCGATGTCGTTGATGCCGAGCATTTGCGCGGCGTTGACGGTGACGGCCTTGAGCGCCTCTTCTTGCGGCAGGCCGTAGCCGACGGAAGTGCCCGCCATCTGCGGCAGACGCCGCGACATGGACGTGTTGAAGCTGCCGAAGGCGATTTTTACACCTGCAGAGTAGAGCTGGCCGGGCATGGCGTATTCCGAGTCGTAGGCGTCATCTTCGGATTGGGGCATGGAAAGCACCGGGCCGACGATGACGGGAATGTTGTCTTTCTTGAGCAGATCGATGGTCTTCCGGGCTTCGGATGCGCCGCCGAGAATCATGTGGACTTTCTGCTTTTCGCAGAACTCGACAGCGTTGCGAATGTCGCGCGCGGAGAAAGCAATGACGAGAACAGGCTCTTTGCCTTGGACCACGGAAGCGAGCGCTTCGAGCTTCAGATCATGGGGGAAATCGGTCGCGCCGCTCTGCATCGCCTGAGCGTAATGGCGAGCTTTGTCGAGTAGGTCGGAAAGGGCGTCGACTTTTTTCTGATACTGCTGCTTGGCCTCGTCGAACGGGAGCTGGCGAAACGTGAATGTGGTGAGATCGAACGAGCCGGTGGAAATCGAGGGCCAAGTGAGTTCCATGGCGGCGCGGCGCTGGATGACCATATCGTTGATGTTCCAGCCGCCGAGATTCACGGCGGAGGCGTTGCCACCAATCGTGGAACTGCCGCCGCCGAAACCGCCGAGCGAGCCGGGGACGGTGAGAACTTCGGTGATGCCGGCGGCACGAGTGACGTCAACGTGGGCGCTATCGGCGTTGAATGCTGTGGCGGCGGTGACGTCGGGATTGAATTCGCCGGTCTCTTCGGTGTCCACTGTGGCTTTGACGGCGCCGACTTCTTCGAGGCCGATCTGCGTGACAGGATCGAACATTCCGGGGTAGACCGAGAGGCCGGAGGCGTCGATGACTTGCGCGTCGCTGGGGACGTCGACATTGGCGCCGACGGCGGCGATTTTGCCGTCGCGAATGACGACAGTGCCGTTATCGATTGGCGCGCCGACAAGCGTGAAGATTTTCGCGCCTTTAATTGCGTAGACGCCGGAGGCGGAGGTTTGCGCGGCGGCGGGCAGAGCGAATGCAAACGCAGACAGCAGCAGGACGAAAAACTTTAGATTGAATTTGCCGGGCTTGCGATGCGTGACGTTCGCGGAAGTTTTCATCGCGCACCTCCGATTTCCGTCGCGGCAAGTTGCGGCGCGTCCTGCGGAGTTGCTTTGCTCTTCTTTGGTTTCCCGGAGGGCTTCTTGGCGGGCTTCTTTTCGCCCTTTTCTTTTTCTTCAGCCTTGGGCGCGGGCTTACCTTCGTTCTTTTCCTTCTCGATCAGGTCCTGCTTCTCTTTGGCAAGCGCGGCGCGATTGGCGATGTCCTCGTTGCGGTCGAAATAAACTTTGCCGTCGATGATGGTCTTTTGCACGACAGCATAAACGCTGAGCGGGTCGTGATTGTAAATGACCAAGTCGGCGTCCTTGCCGGTTTCGATGGAGCCGACGCGATTGTCGATGCCGAGCTGAATTGCGGGATTGAGCGTGACGAGGCGGAGCGCTTCATTTTCCGTGAGATCG
>DATFQU010000007.1:0-7426 GCA_035264005.1 Candidatus Acidiferrales bacterium | reverse complement strand
TGCGCGTAGCATCCGGTGGCGATGATGCGCGCGGCGGGATTTTGACGATGGATGCGGCGAATGGATTCGCGGGCTTCGGCGTCCGCGGCGGCGGTGACGGTGCAGGTGTTGAGGACGACGATGTCGGCAGAGGAGTCGGATGCGGCGACGGAATAGCCTCGGGCGTGGAGGTTGTGGCGAATTGCGTCGGCGTCGGCTTGCGTGGCGCGGCAACCGAAGTTTTGGATGAAGAAGGTGGTCATGGATGATTGACGCAGTTATTTTACGCGAAGCGAGCGGAATGCCAATGGTCAAAACGGCGTGAACCGTGACTCGTGGTCCGTGACCCGTGAAATGCGAATACATCGCGCGGGTAAAGCGCGCGAAAGGAAGAGAACACGAAAGCGATCTTTTTGTCGGAGCTAAAGCTCCGACCCCCTGAAGCGCTGCGCGCCAAAGTGCTGCCCGATGACAGGTTGACAATGCGCAAAAGGTTTATTTCGCGAGGGCAGTGAGGCCTTGCGGCAAGGTGTCGCGCCAATGTACAGGCTCGTGGGTTCCACCGACTTCTTGGTAGGTCACGGAGTAACCTTTTTCCTTCAAGATTGCGGCTAAATGACGATTGGCGGCTAAGAGAGTCGGCCCTTCGTCGGAGACATCTTCGAGCAGGCCCGCCTCCATGAAAAAGCGAATCGGCAAGCGCGGACTTGATTGAAACTTGCTCGCCAAGAATTCCCACTTAATGTTTCCGTTACCCTCCCAAAAGGAGCCCGACTGGGAGAGAACATTGCCGAACAAATCCGGCCGCTGCATAGCGGTAAATGCGGCGGCGAGGCCTCCCAAACTGTAACCGCCAATGATTGTTTTTGTGGGATCGTGAGTCACGTTGAAATGTTCACGAAGCCAGGGCATCAATTCGGTCGTCAGGAAGCGGAGAAATGCGGGGCTAACGTGAAGATCTGAGGAGCGAGATTCGGGCGGATTGTCGATGAGCACAGCTACGGTGGGCGGGAGGAGATGTGCATCAATCAGATTATCGAAGATCGTCGGCGCGGGTATCCAATGCACATAAGAGTATCCATCGAAGAGGATGAGAAGTTCATAAGGCTCAGAGGCGCGTGGATCATACTGCGGAGGCGTGTAGACCCAGACTTTTCGGTCTGTGCCGAGGGACATGCTCGGGAGGGTATTCAATGTTACTTTGCCCTTAGGCGCGTCCGGATGCGGGATGAGCCAGCGTTCACTTGGGGCTTGTGGCATGGAGGCTATGGAAAGCGACTGCACAGGTACGTCTGCATTCTCGAACGAAATGGCCATCTTGTGAGAGTTCAGGGGATCGATCTGCGCAACTCCGCGTTGGCCTGGCGGCCGATCCACAAGGAACGAGTACGTGAAGCGAAAATCATTTTTCATTTCCCAGCTTCCGTACCAAACGTCCGTATCGGACAAATGAGTGAGCGGCAAAGTCGGAAGGCCCGGCCACTTGCCTAGAGGCGCTCGTATCCCGAGCTCTTTGTTTCTTTATTGCCGCGCCAGAGGAATGTCACGACGACATCATTTGCGCGATTTCTTGCTGGGTCGAGGAGCGGAGTGCCGATTTTGGCGGCATTTTCCCAAAATTGCTCCAAAGCGTGACGATCGCCGGATGTGAGTCGCTGCTTGAGGGCAGTGATTCGCGGACTGGTCTGAGCAGGTTGAATCGGCCATCCTTTGTAGGTTGGCGCTATGGTGGCACTGACCGGCCGGTTTTGTATGCGGCGTTGGCGAAGCTCGGCGTAGTGGCCCGGGTTCCCACGCCGAAAAGCGGATGCGAGCGCGACCTGCAACGAGTATCCGCAGCTCAGTAACAGCAGAGCGCTAACGAATGCGCCCACTCCAAACCTCCAAATGCGGGAGCGCAAGAGCCATTGGCGAATAAGAGAGATGAAAGCGTCGAGGAAGAGATGAGATAGTTCCCCTTTTGTCGATTCGTCGTAAATCCAAAGCATTTCTTCGCCGAATCGCTCTTTGAAAGCGTACGGATGCAGGAAAACTAGGAAGCGATAGAGGTTTCGCATCATGACGATTTGCTCGGTTCTCTATGCGGCAGATGGCGCCTCGCATCGCGGATGACGGCCTTCAATCGCTCGATATCCGCCGCAAGAACGCGGCGGCCAAAGGCAGTTAGGCGATAGTAGCGACGGCGCGGATCGTCTTTCTCGGATGCTTTGTGCGCCTCTTTCACTAAGCCCGACTGCATGAGCCTGTCGAGGTTGTCGTACAACGTTCCTGGACCCAGTTTGTACTGACCCGCAGACTGACGCTCCACTTCCTGCATGATCCCGTAGCCGTGGAGATCCTCCGCAGCGAGGGACAACAGTATGTGAAGAGCAGCAGGTGATAACGGCAGTAGGTTACCGAGTTCTTCGTGCGCCATAGTCGGATTCCGATATATCAGATTCCGAGTATTAGGACAAGCAGATTCAGAATGACAAACTAGGCGCGCCGCTACAGGTCGGGGTCGTAGTTGAGGTTGGGGGCGAGCCAGCGCTCGACTTCGCGAAGGTCCATGCCCTTGCGGCGGTGATAGTCGTCGACCTGGTCGCGGCCGATTTTGCCGACGGCGAAATATCTGGATTGCGGATGGGAGAAATAAAGCCCGCAGACGGATGCGGCAGGATACATGGCGAAATTTTCGGTGAGGCGAATGCCGACCTTTTCATCGACTTGAAGAAGCTCGAACAGCTGGCGCTTTTCGGTGTGGTCGGGCGAAGCGGGATAGCCGGGCGCGGGGCGAATGCCGCGATATTTTTCGCGGATGAGGTCTTCGTGACCGAGGTTTTCGTCGCGGCCGAAACCCCAGGCGTCGCGAGCACGCTTGTGAGTGGCTTCAGCGAGAGCTTCGGCTAGACGGTCAGCAAGAGCTTTGGACATGAGGGCGTTGTAATCGTCGTGGGCCTTTTCGAAATTGGCGACGAGCGGCTCGATGTTGATTCCGGCGGTGACGGCGAACGCGCCGAGATAGTCGTGGGCGCCGGTTTCCTTGGGAGCGATGAAATCGGCGAGGGCGAAATCGGATTCGCCTTCGGGCTTGACGATTTGCTGGCGCAGTGTGTGGAAAGTGGCGAGCGAGCGAAAGCGGGATTCGTCGGAGTAGAGTTCGATGTCTTCGAGGACGCTGTTTGCGTGGCAAAATCCGAAGACAGCGCGAGCGACGAGAAGATTTTCGCGGACGATGCGCGCGAGAAGAGTTTGCGCGTCGTCGAACAGCTCTTTGGCGCGCGGGCCGACTTCGGGCTGATCGAAGATGCGCGGATAGATGCCGCGCAACTCCCAGGCGTGGAAAAAGGGCGTCCAGTCGATGTAAGGAACAATGTCGGCGAGTGGCACGGGGGCGCAAACGCGGACGCCGGTAAAGGATGGGCGCGGTGGCGTGTACGCGGACCAGTCGAAGACGGGCCTGCGCGCGCGAGCTTCGGCGAATGAAAGCAAAGATTGCGTTTGCGGGCCGCGATGCTTTTCGCGAGTTTTTTCCTGCTCGCTGCGATTTTCGTTGACGAAATTGTTTTTCAGCTCGTCGCTGAGCAAACTGCCGACGACGCCGACGGCGCGCGACGCGTCTTGCACGTGAATCACGGGCTGGCGATACATGGGCGCGATTTTCACGGCGGTGTGGACGCGGCTGGTGGTGGCTCCGCCGATGAGAAGCGGGACTTCGAAGTTTTCGCGCTGCATTTCCTTGGCGACGTGAGCCATTTCTTCGAGAGACGGCGTAATCAAGCCGCTTAGGCCGACCATGTCGGCTTTCTTTTCGCGCGCAGTGGCTAGAATTTTGTCGCTGGGGACCATCACGCCGAGGTCGATGACTTCGTAATTGTTGCAGCCAAGAACGACGCCGACGATGTTTTTGCCGATGTCGTGAACGTCTCCCTTGACAGTGGCGAGAAGGATGCGGCCTTTGATCTGGCCGCCACCGCTGGCGCGTTTTTCTTCTTCCATGAAGGGCTGCAAGTACGCGACGGATTTTTTCATGACGCGCGCGCTCTTGACGACTTGCGGAAGAAACATTCTGCCGGAGCCGAAGAGATCGCCGACGACGTTCATGGCGTCCATGAGCGGGCCTTCGATGACGGCGATGGGCTTGCGGTATTTTTTGCGGGCTTCTTCGGTGTCGCCTTCGATGAAGTCCACGATGCCTTTGAGCAACGCGTGCTTGAGGCGCTCTTCGACGGAGCCCTGACGCCACGCCAAGTCTTCAACCTGCGTTTTGCCCTTCTGCTTGACGGAATCGGCGAAGGCGAGAAGGCGTTCGGTTGCGTCGGGGCGGCGATTGAGAAGCACATCTTCGACGAGTTCGAGGAGATCCTTGGGAATTTCCTCGTAGATGGCGAGCTGACCGGCGTTGACGATGCCCATGTCCATTCCGGCTTGAATGGCGTGGTAGAGAAAAGCGGAGTGCATCGCTTCGCGGACGACGTTGTTGCCGCGAAATGAGAAAGAAATGTTGCTGACGCCCCCGCTGACTTTCACGCGCGGGAAGCTGGCCTTGATGCGGCGCGTGGCTTCGATGAAGTTGACGGCGTAATTGTTGTGCTCCTCCATGCCGGTGGCAATGGTGAGGATGTTGGGGTCGAAGATGATGTCCTCAGGAGGGACGCCGACTCCTTCGGTGAGAATTTTGTAGGAGCGCGCGCAGATTTCGACTTTGCGCTCGACGGTGTCGGCCTGGCCTTTTTCGTCGAAGGCCATCACAACCATTCCGGCGCCATAGCGGCGGATGAGGCGGGCGTGGCGCTTGAAAACGTCTTCGCCTTCCTTGAGGCTGATCGAGTTGACGACGCCTTTGCCCTGAACGCACTTCAGCCCGGCTTCGATGACGCTCCACTTGGAGCTGTCGAGCATGATGGGGACGCGGGCGATGTCCGGTTCGGAGGCAATGTAATTCAGAAATGTGGTCATGGCCTGCTCGGAATCGAGCATGGCTTCGTCCATGTTAATGTCGATGATTTGCGCGCCGCCTTCGACCTGCTGGCGAGCGATGGGAAGGGCTTGCTCGAATTCGCCGTTGAGGACGAGCTTGGAAAATTTGGGCGAGCCGGTGACGTTGGTGCGTTCGCCGACGTTGACGAAATTGGTGTCGGGACGAATGACGAGAGGCTCAAGGCCGCTGAAGCGCGTGTAAGGCTCGGGCGTGGAGAGCACGTGAGGCTTGAGGCCCTTGACGGCCGCGGCAATGGCACGAATGTGCGCAGGCGTGGAGCCGCAGCAGCCTCCGGCGATGTTGAGCCAGCCGTTGGCGGCGAAGTCGCCCAGATCGGCGGACATTTTTTCGGGCGTTTCGTCAAAGCCGCCGAAGGCGTTGGGCAGGCCGGCGTTCGGATAACAACTGATGTAAATGGGCGCGACGCGCGAGAGCTCTTCGACGTAAGGGCGCATCTGCTTTGCACCGAGAGCGCAGTTGATGCCAACGCTCAGAAGATTCATGTGCGAAACCGAGATCCAGAACGCGGAGACGGTTTGGCCGGAGAGAGTGCGCCCGCTCTGGTCGGTGATCGTGACGGAAACCATGATGGGAAGGCGCGCGCCGGATTTGTCGAAACATTCCTCGATGGCAAAAAGAGCGGCTTTGGCGTTGAGGGTGTCGAAGATGGTCTCGACGAGAAGGACGTCGACGCCGCCGTCGATGAGGCCACGGACTTGTTCAGAATAGGCGGCGCGGAGCTGGTCGAAAGTGACGCCACGGGATGCGGGACTGTTCACATCCTGCGACATGGAGGCGGTACGGCTGGTGGGACCCAAAGAGCCAGCGACGAAGCGCGGACCCGCGCCGGAATTTTCGGCGAGGAAGCGTTCGACAGCACGGCGGGCCACGTGCGCGGCGGCTTTGTTCAGATCGTAGACGCGATCCTGCAAACCGTATTCGGCCATGGAAATGGCGTTCGAGTTGAAGGTGTTGGTCTCAATGATGTCGGCGCCGGCTTCGAGATAGGCGCGATGGATGGATTCGATGATTTCGGGCTGAGTGAGGTTCAGGACGTCATTGTTCAGGCGCAGATCGCGGGGATGACGAGCGAACTCCTTGCCGCGATAATCGGCCTCGGTGAGATTGCGGGCCTGGATCATGGTGCCCATCGCTCCGTCGAGAATGACGATGCGCTGGTTGAGGAGAGTTTTCAGCTCGGCGGCAGGATTGGATGAGGGGTTCACGGCGTTATTTTTTTCAGCGAATTTTGAAGCTCCTTCGAGAAGGAGATGCACGCAAGTCTTGTGCTGATACAAGGATAGCATGGCGCTGCGGATGCGCGCGGGATGCGTGCACTGAGCGGCACGGAAGGGGCGGTGAAGAGCAACAGGCTGAGTTTAATGGCAAGCGGGAGCGGAGCCGTCGGGGTTTGCGCGGGCGACATCGAAGCTCAGGGCGGAGTTGAGAAGATGTCCAGCAGGGTCGAACAGGCGGAGGCGGACGATGTGGTAGCACTGCTCGCGGCCTTCGCCGGCAAGATAAATCGTCGCGGACAAGCCGCCGTCTGGCGCGCCGGGGCGGAGCTTGCCAGTTTGTGGGTACCAGCGATTGGTGAAGACGTCGGCGAGGACATAATCGCCGGGCGAGATGCCGAAGACGCGGGCTTGCAAGGTGGTTGCGGTGTGATCGGTCTGGACGACCGCGTTGGAGGCTGGCGCGGTGATTTCAACCCGAGGCGTGGCGGCGGGAGGAGCAGCTGCGGGCGGATTTTGGCGTTCGTAGATCTGGATGGTTTGGCCGAGGGTGGGATCGGGCATGCGGAGGCGAAGAACGTAATGCGCCGAAAGCTGGGGCACGATAGCGGCGGCCAGTTGTTTGGCGTCGTCGCCGATGCCCCCGTCGAGGACGATGTAATCGAAGAGGCCGTTGGCGACTGCGGCGGAGTACGCGGGTGCGCCGGTCGTGGAATCGTAGCGGAAGTAAAACGGATCAACAATTTGCCATTGATGCAGAGGCGGAGAGAAGTAGTAACGAAATACGGTGTCGTCGACGAGAACGCGCGCGGAGGGGGACAAGCGGCCCTGAAAATATGCGGCGATGGGTTCGGCGTTGGGCCAGAAAACGAATTGATCAATGTGCCACGCGCTGCTGATCCAGCCGAAGCACACGGCGAGGCAGACGACGATGACGGATGACGCGATTTTGTAGGAGAGAGGGCCCGCTCGGCGGAGAAGAGAGAGCAGTCCGGCCATCGCGAGTGGAACGAGGAAGAGGAAGGAATAATTGATGTGCTTCCAGTAGTCGTAGTCGGCGCGGGAGACGAGTTGAAAGAGCGGCATGATCGCGGCGCCGCACCAGAGGAGTGCGAGCTTCCAGCGGCCGAGGTCACGAACGAAAAACCAGGCGACGAGCGCGAGTAGGACGAGAATCCAGAAATCGAAGCGATGAGTGAAATAGATTTGCAGGGCTTCGGGGGCGGGGGCGCGAAGCGAGCCATACGCGCTG
>DATFQU010000006.1:0-5863 GCA_035264005.1 Candidatus Acidiferrales bacterium | reverse complement strand
CGATTCGGCGGAACGATTTCCGAAGTGAAACGGCGAAGCGAGGACTGAAATGGAAGTCAAAGCGCTGCAACAAATGATGTCGCAATTGTGGCAGATGCAGGAAAACCTCGAGCACAAGCGCGGAGAGATTCGCGTGGAAGCAAGCGCCGGCGGCGGAATGGTCACGGTCAAGATGAACGGGCAGAAACAACTGACGGAAATCAAAATTGAGCAGGAGACTTTTGCAGGCAAGGACCAGGAGATGCTGCAGGATTTGATTCTGGCGGCCGTGAACGACGCGTCGCGGCGCGTGGATGAAGAATTGGCAAAGCAGATCAAGGACCTGACGGGAAATATTCCGGGAGTGGCAGGGCTGCGCATTCCGGGGCTTTTTTAGAGCGCTGCGGCTTTGGGCGCTAGGGTTTTTGCAGATTTTTCACTCCGCAGAATTTCATTACCATTACAATTCGTAGAATTTCGCGTCACCAGGATTGCTGATGCCTGATTTTGCGCCGTCCATCAATCGACTGATCGAAGAGCTGAAGCATTTGCCGGGAATCGGGCAGAAGACGGCGCAGCGGCTGGCGTTCCATCTGCTGCGAGTGGACCACGAGCGTGCGATGGCGCTTTCGGATGCGATTCGCGAGGCGAAGGAGAAAATTCGTCCGTGCTCGGTGTGCAACAACATTACGGACACAGACCCGTGCTATTTCTGCACAGCGCCGACGCGCGATAAGAAATTGATTTGCGTAGTGGAAGAGGCGCCGAATATTGCGGCGATTGAGAAAACGCGGGAGTACAGCGGGATGTATCACGTGCTGGGCGGCGCGCTTTCTCCGCTGCAAGGGCGCGGGCCGGAGCAGCTGAAAATCAAGAGCCTGATCGAACGGCTCAAAGGCGGCACGGTCGAGGAGATTATCGTCGCAACCAATCCGACGGCGGAGGGCGAAGCCACGGCAGTTTACTTGTCGAAGCTGATCAAGCCGCTGGGCGTACGCGTGACGCGGATTGCAATGGGCATACCCGTTGGGTCGGATTTGGAATATGCCGACGAAGTGACCATGGTGAAGGCGATGGAAGGGCGCCGCGACTTGTAGCTACCCAATTCAAGGTGCCGCAGTTTTGTCCGCCAACTTTCCCACCGGATACAAGCCACTGAGCGTAATTTCGAAGTTCGATCCTCTGCTCACAGTCTTGCCATCCTGAAAAGTAACGCGGCCGCGGGCCACGACATGTTGCGACGTTGAATCGTAGAGCAAAGAATCGGCGCTTATCGTGAGTAGATTGTAGGTGAAGACAACTGGATACGTACCGATGGCGTCAAGAACAGGACCGGTGTACCTCCACGCTGAACCGTCGGGCGCTTTCTCCCCATAGAGAATCAGAGGCCGGAGCGAACCATCTGGCACGACCGCAAGATCATCATAGAAGAATTTTGAGTTAACGCTGTCAGAAGGACAAACACGCAGCTCCGTCTCAAAATAGACAATAGCGCGTGGTTTGAGAATGAATTCGCCACGACGAAGTCCACAAAAACCATAGTGCTTGATCTCCATCGAATACACGCCAGGGGAAAGCTCGATTGAGTAAGCCCCGCGCGAATTCGTTCGTCCTCTGTGGGTACGGCCCGGCGCATTCAGGTCGATCTCAGCGTCGGTCACGAGCCCACCATTAACATCACGAATCAATCCAGAGACCGTGCCATGACCTGGCTCAGGGGGCTGTTGGCCCGCAGACAGATCGCAGCTGAGGGCGAGCGCCACTAAGGCAATTGCGAGGAGCGACTTTTTCATTTGTGCAACTGCCTCTACTACTGGCCGGCGGATTCGAGAGCGGAAGCGGCGGCGTTGATGGAATCCGCTTCCTTCTGCAAAACACCCGCAACGATTCCGATTTCCTGCGCGGCCTGCGACCAATTTTTCTGTTCGATGGCTTCGCGAACTCCCGGAACGGTCTTCACGCCATAGCCGGTGTAAATGCCGGGAGCGTAGAGCTGGTGCTTGTACCACGGACGCCCAGGCAGACCGGCTTCGCTGAGCAGGTCGCGTTCGGTGGTGATGAGGTCCCGATCAACCGACTGGAATGAAGCTCCTGACGCAGAACTTCCCTGCTGCGCTTTGTCGAATGCAGATTGATAGTGTTCGGCGCTTTGCTTGAGATTTTTCAGGGCATCGTCGAGCGGAGAAAAATCGAGCGGTTGCGGAACTTCTTCGGCTGCAGGCGGCACGAATTTCTTCGTGGGATCGGCAGTGGCGCTGAAGATGCCGTCCTGAATTTCTTTGTTCTGCCATTCCATTTGAGCAATTTCGGTTTTGTCGAGCTTTTTCAGTTCGTCGACGAAACGGCCGACCGCATCGGAGAGTCCGGTGAAATCGAGCGGCGGAACATCGGAATCAGCGAGGCGCATGACGGTTGTGCCGACGGTTTGCGCCAACGTGCGGCCGTATTGTTCGGTGGGGTCGTCGAAATGCGAATACCAGTAAAAGTCATCGTAAATGGAATGGTAGATTCCGCCGCCGACCTCGCCGCCGTAACCGAAGTTGATAGAGGCGATGCCTGCATGATCGATGAAAGGTGAATAGTCGGAGCCGGAACCCAAATCGCCCAGGATGAAATTTTTCTGCGATTCGAGCTTCTTGCGTTCGTCGGGATTCTGCGCGCGCGCGAGCGCTGCGAGGCGATGTCGCCTGCCGACGGACATTCCCTTTTCCGGATCTTGAATGTCATCCGCGATATGGTTGACGAAAGATTCGAGCGAGTGCGAGCCTTCGGCTTCGAGATAGCCGCGGCCGTTGGTGTCGGAATTGATGTACGCAACAGCGTGAGTGGCGAGTTCGTCGCCGTGCTCCTCGACCCACTCGGTTGAGCCGAGAAGGCCGGGCTCTTCGCCGTCCCACGAGCAGTAAATGATGGTGCGCTTGGGGCGCCAACCCTGCTTGTAGATTTCGCCGAGGGAACGGGCTTCTTCGAGAAGCGCAACCTGGCCGGCGATGGGGTCCTCCGCCCCGTTGACCCAGCCGTCGTAGTGGTTTCCGCGAATGACCCATTCATCGGCGTCGGTCGAGCCGGCGAGTTTGGCGATGACATCGTGCACGGGTTTCAAATCCCAATTGAATTGGAGTTTGAGGTGAACTTTCGCTGGGCCGGGGCCGACGTGATAAGTGATAGGCAGAGCGCCGCGCCAATCAGGTGGAGCGACGGGGCCGGTGAGGGCTTTCAGAAGAGGCTGGGCGTCGCCATAGGAAATCGGAAGGACAGGAATGTCCTCGATAGTCTTGGCCTCCTTGAGCGGCAGACGCTTGGCGTGCTCGTCAGCGCCGACGCCGGGAGTGAGAGGATCGCCGGGATAGATTTCCATTTTCGCAACGCTGCCGCGCTGCACGCCTTGCGAGGGGCGGTAGGGGCCCTTGGGGAAAACGTCGCCTTCATAGTAGCCGTCGTCGCGCGGGTCGGAATAAATCAGGCAGCCGATGGCCCCGTGTTCGGCGGCGAGCTTCGGCTTGATGCCGCGCCAGGACTGGCCGTAGCGCGTGATGACGATGGCGCCTTTGACGGAAATGCCCATGCGGGCGAGTTGGTCATAGTCTTCCGGCACGCCGTAATTTACGTAGACCAAAGGCGCGGTGACGTCGCCGTCGGGAGAATAAGCGTTGTAGGTGGGAAGCTGTTCACTTTGCTGCGAGGACGTGGGGTCGCCGGGGACGGGAGTTTCCTGCAATTTGGCGACGAAGTGAGTGGGAGAGACCATCTCGAGCACGCGGAGCTTTGGCGTGGGGAAAAGGACATGGAAGGTTTCGATGTGCGCGTCCCAGCCCCATTTTTTGTACTGGGCGAGAATCCATTCGCTGTTCTGCTTGTCATACGGCGAGCCGACGTGATGGGGACGCGCGGCGAGAAGCTTCATGTCCACGATCATGTTGTCCGGAGAAGGAATCGCGCGGAATTTCTGTTCCCAAGTTTGCTCGTCGGCGGAAGAGTTGCCGAAAAATCCGGCGAGCTTTGCCTGTTCCTCCTGCTGGCCGACGGTGAGGAGCGGCAAACAACAGATTAGCACCAGCAAAAATGCCACACGACGCATAAGGCCTCCGAGAAAGACAAAAATTATGCTGCAAAAATCCTTAAGGCGCGACGCGCGCCACGTTTTTATATACCACGCCGCCCTTCATCACAAAGGAAACTCGGCGAACCGCGGTGATGTCGGTCAGCGGATCACCGTCGAGGGCAATAATGTCGGCCTGAAGGCCAGGCGCGATGGAGCCAATTTCGTTTTGCAGATTCATGGACTCCGCTGCGTAGTAGTTCGCTGACTCAAGTGCTTCCATGGGTGGCATGCCGGCTCTCTCGACCCGATAGATAAACTCTTCGGCTTGATGTCCGAACGCTCCCGCCACGGCATCAGTGCCAAAAACAATCACCAGCCCTTTTGTATGTACGGCGGCGTTGAACATCTGATCATCCGAAGACCAAATTTTGTGCATCGCGGCGAAGCCTTCGGGAGTGTATCCACCGATTCCGAGATAATTTTTCTCGTGATCGAAATAATTCTGAAAAACAAGCCCTGCTTGCGGATCGAAGAAAACGTGGTGTTCGGCCATGAGCTGCAAGTCCGAAAGCTGCATCAGCATGCCGTGCTCAACTTCCGTGCAACCGGCATCCACGGCTTCTTTCACCGCAACTCCGTAGGCATGAACGAGAGTACGCAAGCCGTCTTTTCGCGCTTCATCACACGCAGCGTTCAGTTGTTCCTGAGAAAGCGTGGGCGTTCCTCCCTGCCGGATGCTTGCGGACGCGAAAATTTTCATTAGATCCGCGCCCATGGCTTTGTCTTGGTCGACGAACTTGCGAATTTCTTCAGGCGAGCCGGTCTCGGGGCCCCGTCCAGCGAGCGGACGCACCGCCGTCAAAATGCGCGGGCCGGGAATCTCGCCGCGCGCAATTGCGTCGCGCAAGCCCAGATCGGCGGGCGAGCCGACGCTTTGAATTGTTGTGAATCCAGCCCTGAGCGTGGCCCAGGAATTCGCCGTCATAGCCAGAAAGGCGTGCTCTGGCGTCTCGTTTTTGCCTACTCCGTCGCCCGCGAGCCTGCCGTCTTCGCCGAAGTGCCAGCTGATGTGCTCGTGGCAGTCAATCCAGCCGGGCATGACTGTCAGGCCGCGCAGATCGTAGGTGACCGGGCCGGAATTAGGATCGATGCGGACGATTTTCGAGTCCTGGACGACGATGCGCGTATCGTGCAGGACGTGGCCCTGGCCGTCGACAACGGTGCTGGCGGCGATGACTACGGGCTTTTCCTGCGGGAAAGCACAAAGAGGCAGCGAAAGCGCACATACAGCCAGAGAAACAAGACGAATCGCTCGCATCAAACCATACCTCGAGAAGCCGCGTGTTATCACGGCGGGAGCGGCGGAGTCAACGGAGAAAGTCAATCAGATGAAGAAAATACGGGGTGGGCAGCGAGGGTCCCAACGACCAAAAGGAAGGAAACGAGAGACGACGTAACGCTTTTCGCACAACGGGTTGCGTTTGCCTAACTCACGAACATCGTTAGTGTTACATTACGATGAAGCCCTTGGGGGAGAGACGCTTGTCAGAATCATTGCCATCGAACGATCCGGGAGTTCAGAAGCGCCGAAGCACGCGCATCGCGCAATCCGTGCCCATCACGGTGAGCGGAGTCGACGCGCTGGGGCAGGCGTTCAAGGAACGGACGTCCACCGTTTCCGTCAACTGCCATGGGTGCAAATATCAGTCGCGGCATTACGTTCCCAAGACGGCGTTAGTAACTATTGAGATTGCGCGCGCGGAGAGCGACGCGCCACCGCGGATGGTCGAGGGACGCGTGGCATGGGTCCAACGGCCACGAACAGTTCGAGAACTTTTCCAG
>DATFQU010000005.1:0-17941 GCA_035264005.1 Candidatus Acidiferrales bacterium | reverse complement strand
GCCAGGAGTTGCGGAGGAACTTTCTGCGCATACGCCGTTGGGCTCAACCATATGGATAAGGACAGCGCTAACATGGCTTTTTTCACGTTAGTGGGCTCCCTGATCTTTGAGGATTTCGAGGGCGGCGAGGCGGCCGGGCGCGCCCATGATGCCGCCGCCGGGATGCGTGGCGGAACCGCACATATAAAGGTTCTTGATGGGGGTGCGATAGCGGGCCCATCCGGCGACGGGGCGAAGGAAGAAAAGCTGTTCGAGAGAAAGTTCGCCCTGGAAAATATTGCCTTCGGTGAGGCCGATTTGCTGTTCGATGTCGAGCGGCGTGAGAACTTGCTTGCCGATGATGATGTTTTTGAGATTGGGCGCGTATTCGGAAATGGTGTCGATGACGGCGTTGCCGAATTCTTCGCGGCGATTTTCCCAGGAGCCGTTTTTCAGTTTGTAAGGCGCGTACTGCACGAAGCAGGAGAGGACGTGTTTGCCGGGAGGCGCGAGGGAAGTGTCGGTGAGGCTGGGAATGACCATGTCGATGTAAGGGCGATGGGAAAATTCGCCGTATTTGGCCTGGTCGTAGGCGCGTTCCATGTAATCGACGGAGGGCGAAATGGAAATTGCGCCGCGGAGGTAATGATTCGACAAACCATCGCGCGAGGCGCACGTGAATTCGGGAAGCGCGTCGAGAGCGAGATTCACTTTGCCGGATGAGCCGCGATATTTGCAGCGGTGAACTTCTTCGAGGAATTCGGCGGGGAGATCTTTGGCGTCGAGCATTTTGACGAAGGTGAGATTTGGATCAACGCTGGAAGAGACGATTTTGGCGTGGATTTCTTCGCCGGATTCGAGAGCGACGCCAGTAGCTCGGCCGTTGCGCGTGAGAATTTTTGCGACAGGGGCTTCGATGCGGATTTCGGCGCCGGCTTCGCGGGCGGCGTCGCCGATGGCGTTGGAAATTGCGCCGGTTCCGCCGCGGCTGAATCCCCAGGCGCGAAACGCGCCGTCGATTTCGCCCATGTAATGATGGAGAAGAACGTAGGCCGTGCCGGGAGAGCGCACACCGAGAAATGTGCCAATGATTCCGGAGGCGGACATGGTGGCTTTGAGCACGTCGGTCTCGAACCACTGGTCGAGGAAATCGGCGGCGGACATGGTCATGAGCTGGACGAGGTTGTATTTTTCCTCGGCAGGGAGAGATTGGAAGCGGCGCGCTAGAAATGCCAATTTGCGAAGGCCCGCGGGATTGAGCGAAGTGGGATCAGGCGGCGTCATGGCGAGGAGAGGTTTGACAAAGCGGCACATCTGGACCATTTCCTTGCCGAATTCGTCGTAGGCTTCGGCGTCGAGGCGGGAGTGGCGGACGAGTTCGCGGCGGGTTTTGGCGTGGTCGTTGACGCGCCAGAGATGGTCGCCGTTGGGCATGGGCGTGAACGTGCCGTCGAGCGGAAGGATCTCGAGGCCGTGGCGCGGGAGGTCGAGGTCGCGAATAATTTCAGGGCGCAGGAGCGAGACGACGTAAGAGCAAACGGAGAATTTGAATCCGGGGATGATTTCTTCGGTGACGGCGGCGCCGCCGAGGACGTAGCGGCGTTCGAGGACGAGGACTTTTTTGCCGGCGCGGGCGAGGTACGCCGCGTTGGTCAGGCCGTTGTGGCCTCCGCCGATGATGATTGCGTCGTAGGATTTGGGCATGATTGCCTGGAATCTTCCCTCGTGCAAAAACCTCACGTCAGTTCGCGCAAGAACGGCGCGAATGGGACGTGAGCTACAACTGACGCCTCCTCGATGGCCGTATCATGAAAAAGAACGGACATTTTACAGGGCAAGTGTTGATGCGACAAGCGGGGCAGAGATAGCGAGAGCCCCTTTCTCTAGAGGAGACGCTGATTCTGCAATTTAATTCATTTCACAATCTGCAGAGTATTGAGGTTTAGGGTTATGTTGAGGCGAAATGGTTTGCCCGGCCCGCTTTCCGTTTTCGAAACGAGGGGAGCGTCTGCTACCAGTACTATCGTCGAAGAATCATTAGCCGCAAAGCAAGCTCGTGGATAGGACACCCAGAGAGTCGTTTCATTGCTGGGAATGCGGCCGAAGATGGCCCTTCGGACCGCTTTGTCAAGGCCGCTAATCTCCCTGGGCTCCGCACCGCTTACATCAAATATTCGGATCCTAGTGTCATCGGCAGCATATCTGTCTTGCAAGAACACACGCTTGCTGTCCCCGCTCCAAAACGCGGTTCCGCTACGCTCAATTGAACCGACGCTCCATTTTTGAGCAGTGTGAATGTTTTGAATAAACAGGACCGCCTGTTGCTCCGACGAGCTAGAGCCGATGCTTATGAACTTCCACAAGCGGCTCGGCGACGAAAGCGACCTCGTGGACCATAAGTCGAGATTTACCATCTTGGCGGGAGAGCGACCACATTGGGCGGCAAGAGCAACACGCACGGTGCACGTCAGGAGTACGGCTAAGATTCCTACCAGCTTCCAGAGCCCTTGTTGGGTTGGCTTATTTCTTTTGGACTGTAACGACATGAGTACATGATGCCATGGTTGGTCGGCGCGGAAATTCGTTTCGATTTCTAGTTTACGTAACGATAAGATAGGCCGCCAAGAGCCGGGGACAGGAGAAAAAAGGTGGCAATTGAAACGGTAGTGCATGAGAGGACGCTCAAGATGAGCGACAGGCTAAGACTTTTTGCGTTCGTGGTGGCGGCGATGGGCGTGGCGAGTTTGGGGATTTGCGCAACCGCGGGGGCGCAGCAGAAGCGGGCGATCACGATGGACGATTTCGCGAAGATTGTGGCGATCTCGAGCCCGGCGATTTCGCACGACGGCACGCGAATCGCGGCGGTGATTTCGCGCGTGAATCTGAAGGATGACCGGCACGACACGCAGCTGGTGATGATTGACGTGAAGACGGGCGCGCAGCAGCCGCTGACGTTTGACCGGCTGGGCGTGGGAAATCCGCAATGGTCTCCGGACGACAGCAAGCTCGCGTTCGTGACGGAGGCGGAAACGGGAAAGGACAAGGCGAAGAAAGGGCAGGTGTTCGTGATTTCGATGGCGGGCGGCGAGGCGCGCAAAATTACGGATGCGGCGGAAGGCGTGGAGCAGTTCGCGTGGAGTCCGGATGGCGCGAGCATCGCTTATGCGACGCCCGATCCGCCGGACCAGAAGGCGCTCGATAAGAAAGAGGATTCGTTTGAGATGGGCGACGACGGGCTGTTCACTTCTGCTGCGCCGCGGCCGCAGCATATTTGGATTGTGAAGGCGGACGGCAGCGGGAATAAGCGGGTGACTTCGGGCACGTGGAGCCTGCCGGAATCGGCGCCGAACGTTGGCGGGCCGCCGCCGCTTTCGTGGTCGCACGACGGACGGTGGATCGTTTTTCCGCGGCGCGCGAATCCGAGCATTGGCGATGCGGATGAGAGCACGATCTGGGCGGTGGATGCGCAAAGCGGCGCGTTGCGCAAACTGACGACGCATGAGCGATTTGAGAACGATCCGCTGTTTTCGCCAGATGGCAGCGAGGTGACTTACGCGTTCAAGCGCGACGGCGAGCCGAGCAACTTGACGGATGTGTATGTCGCGCCCGCTGCGGGCGGCGATGGAAATGACGTGACCGCGCCGCTGGATTTGGATATCGGCGCGGCGAAGTGGATGCCGGATGGTAAATCGCTGCTGCTGGAAGCTGAGCAAGGCACGCGGCGGTGTATGTGGATTCAGACTCTCGGAGGTGACGCGAAGAAGTTGTCGCTCGGCGATTTGGAACCGGGCGCATTTGCGGTCGGGCCGAGTGGAGAAATTGCGTTTGTCGCAAGCACGGAGGACAGGGCGAGCGAGCTGTATTACCTTGCGTCTCCGGATGCGCAGCCGCGAAAGCTGACGGATGTGAACGCGTGGATGGACGAGCTGGCGCTCGGCAAGGACGAAGGTTTTGAATGGAAGGGTCCGAACAATTTTAAGGAAGACGGCGTGGTGACCTATCCCGCGGGATACGATGCGAGTAAAAAGTATCCGCTGGTGCTGGAGATTCATGGAGGGCCGAGTTCCGCTTCAATCGAAGGCTTTAACCATTTTGGGCAGGTGCTCGCGGCGCAAGGATTCATCGTGTTTGAACCGAATTACCGCGGCAGCACGAATCTGGGAAACGCATATGAGAAGGCGATCTATGGCGATTCAGGAGACGGGCCCGGGCGCGATGTGATGGCGGGAATTGCGGCGCTGGAAAAGCACGCGTCGATTGATGAATCGCGCATCGGCGTTTCGGGCTGGTCGTACGGCGGATACATGACGACGTGGATGATCGGGCACTATCATATCTGGAAGACGGCGGTTGCGGGCGCGCCGGTGACGGATTTTGTGAACCAGTACGACTGGGCGGACAACAACGTGGGGCGCAAGTACATTTATAGCGGCTCGCCGTGGACTGGCGACAACATGGCGAAATATCGCGAGGCTTCGCCGATCACGTATGTTGGCGACGTGACGACTCCGCTGCTGCTGTTGCACGATGTGCGCGACCCGCGCGTGTCGATCACCAATTCGTTCGAGTTTTTTCACGCGCTGAAGGATCGCGGGCAGCCGGTGAAGTTCATCGCGTTTCCGGTGGTGGGACATTTTCCGCCGGATCCGGTGCACCAGATGCAGGTGTACAGGGATTGGTCGGGGTGGATGGTGGAGCATTTGAAGTAGCTTAGACATTTCAGTACGGAAGCCAATATCTAGACGATGTCAGCCAAGCCAATCGTAGCCGGTGGTTGGGAAGTTCCGGGCATTAGGAAGGCGTGCAAGTTTTTTTCAGTGCTGCCAGAACTCCTTCCGCTACCAGTGCAATTCCGCTTCGAAGGCACGCACATCTCTCCAGAAGTTCGGGCACTACTGGCGTCCAATGCAGCGACGCCAACGATGGAAATACCGCAAGGTACAATCTGGCCGAAGTCGAGCGTTTTTCATGTGCTCGCGACAGAAGAATTCATCCGTGCGCTCACCGCACTCGCGGGAAAACATGCAGAGCCGGAGATTTGTGATCACTTCCACGCTTACAAGGATGGTCGCGGTCTCATGCAGTGGTACGACGCTTTTGATCTGCCGCTTCTCGTTGACGATTCCGTCGGTGAGACAAGGCTCCAAGACTTCTGTAAAACATTGGGAGTGCATTACTCTCAGAGGCATCCGAAATGATTCATCAGCTTGATGGTCTTGAGAAACGCAAACTATAATTTGCGCGCGAAATTGGGTGAAAGAACGGAGAAGAAAACGTGCCAATAGGGACGGCGGTGCATGAGAGGACGTTCAAGCTGTGCGAGAGCCTGAATTACCGCGAGTGGTCGGGCTACTACACGGTGAGCGCATATGAGACGCATCACGAGCACGAGTACAACGCGATACGGAACGCGGCGGCGCTGATTGATGTGACGCCGCTCTACAAATATTGGATCGCGGGCGCGGATGCGACGACGTTTGTGAACCGCGTGATCACGCGCGACGTGCGGAAAGTCGGCGTGGGGCAGGTGATTTACTGCTGCTGGTGCGACGAAGACGGAAAAGTGATTGACGACGGGACGATTTCGCGGCTGGAGGAAAATGTTTACCGGTGGACGGCGGCGGACCCGAGTTTGCGGTGGCTGGAGCAGAATGCCGCGGGACTGGATGTGAGCATCGAGGACATCTCGGAAAAAGTGGCGTCGCTCGCGCTGCAAGGGCCGGCGTCGGCGCGGTTGCTGCATGCGGTGAGCGATGCGGATATCGCGAAGCTGAAATATTTTCGCGTCACGCACGCGAAAATCGCGGGCGTGCCGGTGGATATTTCGCGCACGGGATACACGGGCGACTTGGGCTACGAAATCTGGATGCCGTGGGACGAGGCGACGCGCGTGTGGGACGAGCTGGCGGCGCGAGGGCGGCAGTTCGATTTGCATGCGGCGGGAATGCTGGCGTTGGACGTGGCGCGCGTGGAGGCGGGGCTGCTGCTGATCGAAGTGGATTACATCAGCAGCAAAAAGGCACTGATTGAAACGCAGAAATACTCGCCGTACGAAATCGGGCTGGGGCGGATGGTGGATTTGAACAAAGAGCATTTTGTGGGACGCGAGGCGCTGGCGGCGGAGGCGAAGCGAGGATCGAAGAGGCAGCTCGTCGGATTGGACATTGACTGGGACGACATTGAAAGGCTGCACGAACGGATCGGTCTGGTGCCGCAGATTGCGAGCACGACTTCGCGAGTCGCCGTGCCGATTTACGATACGAATGACGCGATGGCGCGGCAAATTGGAAAGGCGACTTCGACGACGTGGTCTCCGACGCTGAAAAGGATGATTGCGCTGGCGAGCGTCGGAACGGAGTTTTCGAAGCCGGAGACGAAGTTGCGGATGGAATACACGGTGGAAGCGGAGCGGCATCGCGTGGGCGCGACGGTGGCGAAACTACCGTTTTTCAATCCGGCGAGGAAAATGGCGGCTCCACAGTTGTAGTTTTTTGCAAGTCGGATGCGCAAGGCAAAAGCAGATTCCTCCTCGGATGCTGGTCGCATCCTCGTTCGGAATGACAAGTAAGGGAGAGAGGCGAGGAAGATGGCAGCGCCGATGGTGTGAACTTCGCTAAGTATAACCGCATCACCAAATCCAAATGAAAACGTCAGGGGTATGATACCTTCACGACTCATGCGTGCGAGGACCATCGCGGTGTGTGCGGCAGTAGCGACGGTGCTGTTTTTCGCGGTGGGAGCATCTGCGCAGGATCCGCCGGGGACGATTCGGCTGGCGGTGGATGCGAGGAGGGCACCGCAGAAAATTCTGCACGCCGTGGAGGAAATCCCAGTGCATCCGGGCGCGCTGACGCTTTTGTATCCGGAGTGGATTCCCGGGGAACATGCGCCGGACGGCCCGATTACGGATACGGCGGGATTGGAGTTCTGGGCGAACGGCACGCGGCTTTCGTGGCGACGCGACCTGGTAGATATGTGCGCGTTTCATCTGGATATTCCCGCGGGTGTGGACACGCTGAAGGTCACGCTGGATTTTCTGCTTTCGGCTCCGGCAAACGGATTTTCGGCAGGCGCGTCGGCGACGGCGCAACTGGACGTACTGAGCTGGAATCAGGTGCTGCTGTATCCAAAGGGGTTTCCTGCGCGCGAGTTAACGTTTGAGCCGTCGCTACATATTCCGGCGGATTGGAAATACGGGACGGCACTTCCCGTCGAAAGCGAAACGGGCGGCGAGATCGTGTTCAAACCAGTGAAATTGAATACGCTCGTGGATTCTCCGGTGCTGACGGGACGCTATTTTCGCGCGATTCAACTGACGCCGGGGCAGACGCCTTCACATGAAATTGACATGGCAGCAGACGGTCCCGAAGCGCTTGAAATGCCCGAGGAAACGCAGACGGAGTACAAGCGGCTGGTGGCGGAGACGGGCGCGCTTTTCGGGGTGCGGCACTATCGCGATTACCATTTTTTGCTGACGCTGAGCGACAACGTGGCGCACTTCGGGCTGGAGCACCACGAATCGAGCGACGATCGCGCTGACGAAAAGACGATGATTGACCCCTCGTTGCGCGCGGACAATGCGGATTTGCTGCCGCATGAATTTACGCATTCGTGGAACGGGAAATTCCGGCGTCCGGCAGGACTGGCGACTTCGGACTACAACACGCCAATGAAAACGGATTTGCTGTGGGTGTACGAAGGGCTAACGCAATATCTGAGCCAAGTGCTCGCGGCGCGCAGCGGACTGTGGACTCCAGAGCAGATGCGGGAGCGGCTGGCCATGGTTGGAGCGATGCTGGATCACCAGGCGGGACGCGAGTGGCGTTCGCTGCAGGATACGGCGGATGCGGCGCAATTACTTTTTTTTGCGGCTCCGCAGTGGGCGAATTGGCGGCGGAGCACCGATTTCTATGATGAAGGCACGCTGATCTGGCTGGACGTCGACACGACGATTCGGAAAATTAGCGGCGACAAGAAATCGCTGAATGATTTTTGCCGGCTGTTTTATGGCGGGCCGGGCGGCGAGCCAGCGCTGAAGACCTTCACGTTTGATGATATTGTTGCCGCGCTGAATGAGGTGGCGCCGTATGATTGGGCGAAGTTTCTGCGCGAGCGGCTGGATTATGTTGGGCCGCATGCGCCGCTCGGCGGAATCGAAAATGGCGGCTACCAGCTTGTTTACAACGATACGCCGAACGTGATGATGGTCATTTCCGAAGCGGACGGGCGGTTTCTGGACTTGACGGATTCGGTTGGATTGGTGCTGGAGGAGGATGGCACGATTCGCGACGTGATTCACGGAATGCTGGCGTACAACGCGGGCATCGGGCCGGGAATGAGGATTCAAGCTGTGAATGGGCGGGGCTGGTCGCTGGAGACGATGCGGCGTGCGGTGGCGGACAGCGAGAAGAAATCGCAACCGATCAAGTTGCTGATCGGAAATGGCGATTTCATGGAAACATACACGCTGGATTATCACAGCGGGTTGCGGTATCCGCACCTAGAGCGCCAAAACGGTGCGAACGATTATCTCGATGAGATTATTCGGCCGCTCACGCCCGCCGGAAGCCAAGTGGTTTCGACGAGGAAACTCGGCGCGGCGCGACCTGAAGCGAAGACAGCAACGCGACGCTAGAATATTCGGTTCAACATTCGGGGAGATGATGCGAATCCGAGGAGCCGCAATCTGTGGGGTGCTCTTGATATGCGCGGGCGTCGCGGCGCTGATTCATCCGCAATTCAGCTACCGCGTGGAGCAACAT
This sequence comes from Candidatus Acidiferrales bacterium, assembly GCA_035264005.1. Taxonomy (GTDB): domain Bacteria; phylum Acidobacteriota; class Terriglobia; order Acidiferrales; family UBA7541; genus DAHUXN01. The sequence goes on along the minus strand of DATFQU010000005.1, from coordinate 9,200 downwards.
CACGAGCAAGTGGCCGGCGCGGCAGTGCTATTCGAAACACGCAAGGTGATACGGTTTCCGCTGTGGTTCAGCATACCGATCATGGTGATCGGCGGTGCGATGGTGGTCATAGGAGTGCAGAAGGATTAGTCGCTCAGTAGCCTTCTTCTTGAGGCGAGACATCCACTTTTCCACGGAAACGCCGGTACACCATCGCGAAATAGATCGTCACAAGGATGATTCCTACAATCCACCAGACGAGACCGATTTTCAGGCCATGATCGGCGGCCTTGGCGTTTTCAACGGTGAGAGAAAGCGCGGGATCTGCGCTCGCCGGCAACACATCCGGATACAGACCAAAGGCCACGCTCGCGAGCATGCCGGCGAGATACGTGCAGGAAGCGAAGAAAGCCTTCGCGTCGTTCTTTAGCAGAATAATCATTCCCAGCAGACCGGCAATCGCGATCGCAGGAAAAATCCGGCCCCAAGGCCGGGCAGCGAAACTGGCAGAGAGATGGCGCTGAAGGCTAAAGCTGGACCAGGTAACCAGAATGGTGAAGAGCGCGAGCGGAATCCAGAGCTTCTTCGCAAATCGCTGAGCGCGTTCGCGCAACCCACCTTCGGTTTTTAGCGCGACCCATAGCGCGCCGTGAACCGTTAGCGCGAGCAACGCGGCGACTCCCGCGAGAATCGTGTACCAGTCCAAAATGCCGGTGGCTCCACTGGGGCGGAAATTCGTCCACAAGGCCTCGAAAAACTGGCCCTGGGCATTGAGCGGCACGCCGCGAACCACATTTCCGAGCGCAGCGCCGTAAAAAACAGCGAGGAGCAGGCTGGACAGGAAAAATACTCCGTCCCAGAACGAGGCCCACATTGGCGTGCTGATGTGACGGCGGAATTCGATGGAAATGCCGCGCAGAATCAGCAGCCACAGCACCATCATCAACGGAAGATAGAAACCGCTGAAGCTCGAAGCATAGAGGACGGGAAAAGCGAAATAGAGCGTACCTCCCGCAGCGATCAGCCAGACTTCGTTGCCATCCCAGACAGGACCAATTGTGCGAAAAACTGTGCGGCGCTCGTCTTCATTCTGCGCGATAAGAAGGTGGACGATGCCGGCGCCTAAGTCGAAGCCGTCGAGCACGACGTAGACGGTGAGCATCAGAGCAACCAGGCAGAACCATAGTGTACCCATTGCGGTTTCTCAGCTTCCGGCGCGCGAAAGCGCAATTTCAGCTTCGGGGCCGCGTTCGATTTCGCGATAGACCAGAAATAGATACAAGATACCGAGCACTGTATAGAGTCCCATGAAACCGATCAGCGTGAACCATGCGTTTCCGGCGGAAACCAAAGGCGACTCGCCGGCGGAGGTACGCAGCAGGCCGTAAATCAGCCAGGGCTGGCGTCCCACTTCGGCGGTGATCCATCCAGCGGTATTTGCGATGAACGGAAACGGCAGCGCGAGCATAATGACCCAGAGCATCACGCGAGTGCGAAAAAGCGCGCCGCGCCAAAGCAGAAAAGCAGCAATCATGAATATGCCGATGAAGATTGTGCCGAGCCCGACCATCACGTGATAGCTGAAATAGACGAGTTCGATCTGGTCGGGCCATTGGTCGCGCGGGAATTGATCGAGACCTTTCACTTCGGCGGTCCATGCGCGGTACGTGAGAAAGCTCAGCCCGCGGGGAATCACCAACGGATTGTCGAGGCGCTCGTTAGCGACGTCTGGCTGGCCGAGAATCGCGAGAGGAGCGCCGCGTTCGCCGTGGAACAGTCCCTCCATCGCGGCGAGCGTGACCGGTTGATGGCGCGCAATCATTGCGCCCTGGCCGTCGCCGGTGGGATAAAGCTGAAGAATCGCGGCGATCACACCGACGATTACGCCGAGCGCCACAAACATTCGGCCGTATTCTTCGTGGCGTTGCGAAAGAACGTAAAACGCACCGATCGCAGCCATGACGAAGCAGCCCGTCTGCACGGTACCGAGCATGGTGTGCGGGTACTGCCACAGCGTCCAGGGATTCAGCAACAGGCCCCAGAAACTTTGCAGGCCGTACATGCCGTTCGACGCGAGAGAATACGCGACGGGATGCTGCATCCATGCGTCGGTCGCCACGATGAAATAGCCGGAAAGCCACGAGCCGAGGAAAATCATCAGCGCGGAAAACCAGTGGCCGACGCGGCCGAGGCGCTTTTCGCCGAAGAGAAAAAGGCCGAGGAAGCTGGATTCGAGAAAAAAAGAGAATACGCCTTCCATCGCGAGCGTCTGGCCAATGACGCCGCCGGCGGCTTTTGAAAATTCAGACCAGTTCGTACCGAACTGAAATTCCATCGGGATGCCGGTGACGACGCCCACGGCGAAATTGATGCCGAAAATTTTGGCCCAAAAACGCGCCGCGCGGTCGTAGGTTTCTTTGCCGGTTCGAAGAGCCATGGTTTTGAGAATGAGGATGAGCAGGGCGAGGCCCATGGTGATTTGCGGAAAAATGTAATGGAAGGTGACGGTGAAAGCGAAATGCAGGCGATCCACTACGAGCGCGCTTGGCATAGCGGGATCCCTCTCGTCTAATGCTGCGAGGAAAATGATACACCACGACGCGGGCACGCATCAGGCGTACGTCAAAGGACGTAGGAGTCGATGACGCACCTGCCCAATAGGCAGCCAGGTGCGCCTTTCTTCGGTTACGAGTTGGGAATGTCGATTGCCTCGGCCTTTCCGGAGAATTGAATTTCGTGAATCTTGCGGCCGTCGAAGAGCACCGCGCCGTATGGCGCTTTCTGGGCAAGCGTCACAATCTTGCCCTCGACTGTGGCCACAAGTTTTCGATTCTGCAAAACACGAATCTGGTCTGAACTTGGATCGGCTTGAAGGTCATAATGACCGGGTTGTAAGGTCGTGCTGCCGATGGTGGCGGGTTGGTCCAGGTCAAGCGGCTGCGACATCGAACGCGCGAAAACAGGGGCTGAAAGTGCGAGAAGCGCGAGAACAGCAAGACACTGGCTAAGACGATTAAGCATTATTTCCTCCCGAATAATATGGCGAATGCTTCCTGCGGAACATCGTGGATTGCAGGCTTCGCTGAAGATGAGCGATTTCCCTCGCTCACTATAATTTGATGCGAGTGAAAATTTACCGGTTGTCAGGAAATGCGCGAAACGCGAATGGCGTGTTCGTATTCTTGTAGGGTTTTTCCCGTGAGCGTCGCGGCAGTAAAGCGGTGAGCGACGGTTTCGCGGGCTGCGGCGCCGAGATGCTGAGCGGTTTGCGGGTCGCGCAAGAGGGTGCAAACCGCGCGCGCCAATGCCGCCGCGTCAAAGGGCGGAACGAGCACGCCATTGCGTCCGTCGTCGATAATTTCCGGGACTCCGCCGCTGGCGACCGCGATTGACGGCAAAGCGTGCGCCATGGCTGCAAGCAGCGACGAACCGAGCGGCTCAGCGAGCGAGGGAAAAACGAACAGGTCGAGCGCGCGGTAAACGGCGTCGGTATCCTCTACAAACCCGGCGAAGATGACGTTGTCGGCAAGCGACAGCTCTCGGGCAAGTGATTCCAGACGCTGACGCATCGGTCCGTCGCCCGCGAGGATTAATTTGCAGGCTGGAAACTCTGCGACGATTGTTTTCATAGCGCGAACCAACAGTTCCTGGCCTTTTTCGGGTAGCAAATAGCCGACGCATCCAAGCAGAGGCGTCGCTTCAGAGATGTTCCAGCGCTTGCGCGCGGCGATGCGAGCTTCTGCGGACGTGACGGGCGGAACTTCCACGCCGTCGTACACCACAGCAACGCGGCTTGCATCGATGCCAGCCGCGAGCACGCTTTCCGCGACAAATCGCGAAACGGCGATGATGCGATGCCCGGCGCGATACCGCGCGAGGGCCAGCCATCCGCGGCTGAGCGGATAGGCAACGCGGCGCGAAATGACCAGCGCGCTGCGGCGATGTGCGCGAGCAAGCCAGGCAGCACTAAGCGCGTGGGGATCGTGGGCATGCACGACGTCAAAAGACTGCTGGTGCATGATTTCGCGAAGACACCACAACGCGCCGAGGCGGGCGAATCGCGGGGAAAACGTGTGCACGGCGAATTTCTCCGACGTCGCACTTTGTTCAAGAGGTGAACCACGGCGCGTTAAGAGCTGCGCGTCATGGCCGCGCTCGCGCTGCCCTCGCAGAGTCATGAGGATCTGATGCTGGCCGCCACGCCAATCCGGGCGGGTATCGAGATGCAGAATCTTCATCGCTCGCTAGCTTACACAATCGAAGCGGAGCAGGCGATGTATTGCTACGGAAAGCACTCAGAATGGGACTATGTGGCGAGAAGTAGACTGCCCCGAAGATACCTGATAGGTTACCCGCATGAAGCAGCCGTGGGATGCAATCGTTTGGTGGGAAGTCCGGAGAATTCCTTTTAACCTTCTGATCCTCGCGATCGGGTTCGTATCCGCATTTTTATTTGCTGAAATAGCCAGTCAGGTACTTCAGACCAGAATGTTGGCAGTCCATTACTCACGGCGGTGTTCTACCTGCTGGTCGCCAATCTTTGCTACACGCTCGGATGGGTCACGGAAATCGTCTGGAGTTGGGGAAGAACTACGCAAACCGCGGAGATTCGCCTAAAGGTGTTCCGCCTCGGTCTGGTCTTCTCAGCCGGTCTCACACTCTTGCCTGTGATCGTCATTGCGCTGGTTTGGGTCGCTCACAAGTTTCGATGAAAGACTCACACCTAGGACGCTACATTTTTTCAACACATTGACATACTGAGTTATTAAGTATCATACTGCGCATCGCTTTGCCTCTGGAGGTCGACGCATGCGGATGCCGTGGATTTGCGTTGTGCTTTGCGCTTTCGCGCTCGCGGCTTTCGCGAGCGCGACGAGCGCGGACACGCTGACGGTTACGAGCGTTCCATCCGGCGCGACGGTGGAAGTCAACGGCCTTGTGGTTGGAAAAACTCCTCTAAGCTATAAAATGCCCAGCGCCTATTTTCACAAGCCCCATACGTCATTTGGCACGCGGCTTGAGCATCCGATCACGGTCAGGCTTTCGCTTGACGGTTACGCCAGCGAGCAGATCACCATCACACAAGGCCCTTACGTCTGGCGATCATTTCTGGGCAGGACGGACGGAAATTACTTCCTCGTGAAGTCGGAGCACTTCCAGGTGACTCTCAATCCGCTGAAGGATATTTTTACCGGCACTCCGGCAATTTCCAGCGAGAAGTCAAAGGACGCGGCGCCCGGTTCCGACATGCCGGTAGACGCGATTGCCAAAGAGTCCGATCCGGCGATCGTCCGCGTGGAAGGAAACATCGCTCAAGGAACGGGATTTTTTGTGACGGGTACCGGAGTCATCGCAACAAACAGGCACGTGGTGGAAGGGCAATCGAGTCTAGCGGTCATTACGCATGGTTCTCACCGGCTGCCTGCGAAGGTCGTGTACGTCGATTCAGACGTAGACCTTGCGCTGCTGAAGGTCGACGGCGCGGATTTTCCTCATCTCACGCTCGCTGGAGTCGATACCGTTGAGCGCGGCGAATCGGTTGTGGCCATCGGAGATCCCGGCGGAGGGATGCCGGACACGATCACGCACGGTATCGTGAGCGGCATCGGAGCGAATCGCGAAGCCGGCAGCGGAACATGGATCCAAACAGATGCTTCTATCAATCCAGGCAATAGCGGAGGGCCGTTGCTTGATGGGCAGGGCAGAGTTGTTGGCCTTAACGCGGTAGGAATCGTACAGACTGCCGGTGGCGAAAGAGTTGTCGGCATAAACTATGCGCTGAGCGCGCAGAACCTCATCGACATTCTGCGGCGGTTCTATCCTGTGGCGGGCAACTTGGAAACTGCCAAACAAGCCGGCAACGCCGTTGTGAACGTGACGTCCGACCCCGGCGGAGCGGATATTTACGTGGATGGCGAATTTGTGGGCAACACGCCGTCGGTGTTGCATCTCGCTGCGGGAACGCACGCGATCAAAATTCAGAGCGCGGGAAAGCAATCGTGGGAGAGGCAACTCGAAGTGCTGAAAGACAGCAAGGTCACGCTCAGCGCGACGCTGAATCCGCAAACGTGACTGTCTCAGCGCGCGGCAGCCTGCTGTAACATCCCCGCACGACGCGCGGCTCCGCGCAGTGCAGTATATTCGTTCAGAATCACGCGCACAGGCATTGCTTCGAGCACCGCGCGGAAACGACCTTTATTTGCGAAAGCTTTCAGGAACAAGAGCGTTTTCAGCTTCGGCAGAATTTTCGGAGGGATCCCGCCGCCCATGTAGACTCCGCCGGTGGCGAGAACCTTCAGCGCCATGTTGCCGCATTCCGAGGCAAGCAGCGCGACAAACAGGTCCAGCGCCTGTTCGCACAGAGAGGACTTCCCTTCCAGCGCGGCCTTCGAAATGACTCGCGAAGGATCTTCCGCGACCAATTCCTGCGTTAGCCACGGTGCTTCCTTTTCCTTGCCGGTGTCGCGCAGGAATTTGTAAATGTTGAAGAGTCCAGGGCCCGAAACGAGGCGCTCCCAGCTTACATGGCCGAATTGCTCGCGTAGATATTTGAGCAAATCGTCTTGTAATTCGTCTTCTGGCGCGAAACTTGCGTGCCCGCCTTCGCTCGGCAGCGGCCAATGTTGCTTGCCGTCCCAATAGAGGACGCCTTCGCCCAAGCCCGTTCCCGGAGAAATAATCACCGCGTTGCCGACAGCTCCGGGCGCGCCCTCCTGCAAAACGGCAAAATCGCTCGGCGCAAGCGTGGCGATCCCGTAGCCATTTGCTTCGAGATCGTTCAGGAGCGCGACGGAAGGAATACCGATGCGTTGGGCGAGCCGGCGCGAATCAACGATCCAGGGGAGATTCGTCGCATGGCTGACGCCGTCGTGCACTGGGCCTGCGATGCCGATGCCAGCGGACGCGGCGCGAAGCTTCTGGGCACCGACGAAATCGGCGACAATGTCATCGAGGCTGGCATGCTCGCGGCTGGGGTAGGTGCGCTCAGAGATTTTTTCGAGATGGCCGTTGCGGATATCGAAGAACGCCAGCCGCGTGTTCGTGCCGCCGACATCCCCCGCGAGGATCATTGGCCTGGTTCCCGCCACTGGCGCCCATCGCGCTCGAGCAAATCGTTGGCTTCCCACGGGCCCCAGGAGCCGGCCGGATAATTCGGAAAATTGCGCGGTGGGAGGGCTTGCCACACGTCGAGGATCGGCTGAACAACGCTCCAGCTTGCCTCGACCATGTCCGCGCGCTGAAAGAGTGTTGCGTCGCCGATCATGCATTCATAAAGCAGGCGCTCGTAACCGGTGCTGGGCTTCGAGCCGAAATAATCCGCGTAGCGAAAATCCATATTTACTGTGCCGAGTTTCACGATCGGGCCGGGGATTTTTGCGCCGAATTGCAGCGAAATTCCCTCTTGCGGCTGAATGTGCACGATGAACTGATTGGGGGCGAGGCGCTCGACGGCGGTCTTGCGAAAAAGCATGAATGGCACACTCTTGAATTGAATGACGATTTCGCTGGAGCGAATCTTCAGCCGTTTTCCCGTACGCAGATAAAAGGGGACGCCGGCCCAGCGCCAGTTGTCCATAAGCAGCTTAAGCGCGACGAACGTCTCGGTTGAGGAATTCGGATTCACGCGCGGCTCGGAGCGGTATCCCGGCAGCGCATTCTGGCCGTCGCTGCCTTCGCCGTACTGGCCGCGCACGGTCCGCATGAGCACGTCCTGCTCGGTAAGCGGCTGCAACGCGCGCAGGACTTTGGTTTGCTCATCGCGCACGGCGTCCGCGTCAAATGAAACAGGCGGCTCCATGGTGACCAAGCTGATCAACTGGAAAATGTGATTCGGTACCATGTCGCGCAGCGCGCCAGATTGGTCGTAATAGCCGCCGCGCGTTTCAACGCCGACCGTCTCCGCTACGGTGATTTGGACATGGTCGATATAACCGCGATTCCACACGGGCTCGAAAATGCCGTTGCCAAAACGGAAGGCCAAAATGTTTTGGACGGTTTCTTTTCCGAGATAATGATCGATGCGGTAAATCTGATTTTCTTGCAAAACCTGCTCGATCTCGCGATTCAGGGCGCGCGCCGATGCCAGGCCGTCGCCGAAGGGCTTTTCGTAAATGACGCGGCGCCAGCGGCCTTGCTCCTGCTGCGTGAGTTGCGCTTCTCCCAACTGATGCGTGATGGGACCGAAATATTCGGGCGCGGTAGCAAGGTAGTAAAAATAATTTCCGGCGGTAGCGTGGTCTTTGTCGACCTGGCGCAAAAGCTCGGCGAGCTTCTTGTAGCCATCCGCGTCTTCGAAATTCGCGACATGGTGATACAGCCGGCTCGTCAGCCAGCTCACCAAGGCCGGATCGATTTCGCTAGTTGCGAATTCGGCCAGTTCCTGCGCAATTTTCTTGCGGAATTCACCGAGCGAGATTTCGTGCCGGCCCACACCAACGATTGCGAAATTTCTGGGGAGCAGATTATCTTTTGCCAGATTGTAGAGGGCGGGCAGAAGCTTGCGCTTGGTCAGGTCGCCGCTGACGCCGAAAATCACCATTACGCACGGGCCCGCTACACGTCCGGCCTCCGTTGAAAATGGGCGTGCCTGCGGGGCGATCGCTGCATCGGCTTTCATGCCTTTTGCGCCTCACACGGTAGAATTTTGAAATCGAACACGAAATCTCTTAGTGGCCGGCGGCGCGTTCCACGTGCCCGCCAAATTGGAAGCGCATCGCGGAAAGCAGTTTGCCGGCGAATTCAGCGTGGCCTCGCGAGGCGAAGCGCTCATAAAGCGCTGCGCTCAGCACGTTTGCCGGAGCCCCTTCATCCACAGCAGCCAGAATCGTCCAGCGGCCCTCGCCAGAATCCGAAACGCGTCCCGAATATTTGGCCAAGTCGGGCTGCTCGAAAAGTGCGATCGCTGTTAAATCCAGAAGCCACGATGCGATTACGCTGCCGCGACGCCACACTTCCGTCACATCGGCCAAATTGAAATCATATTGATAATGTTCCGGGTTGCGCAACGGAGTCGTCTCCGCGTCCGCTTCCGCGCTTTTCTTGCCCACGTTTGCATGATTCAGGATGTTCAAACCCTCGGCGTACGCGGCCATGAGGCCATATTCAATTCCGTTGTGCACCATCTTGACGAAATGTCCTCCGCCTGACGGGCCGCAATGCAAATAGCCTTCCTCTGCCGTGCCTCCTTGAGATTTTTCGCGGCCGGGAGTGCGCGGCAGATC
>DATFQU010000004.1:0-2551 GCA_035264005.1 Candidatus Acidiferrales bacterium | reverse complement strand
TGTGCGCACAAGCCGGGTTCCCGACGGTAGTAAGGGAAGTGAGTCCGGAATTGGTGGAAAAAGGGCTGAGGGGGATCGAGAAGAATCTCGCCAGGCTGGTCGAAAAAGGCGCAATCACCGAAAGCGAGAAAAACGAAGTCCGCGGCAGGTTGAAGGGAGTTACGTCGCTCGACGAATTGAAAGATTCGGATGTGATCGTAGAAGCGATCATCGAGCAGTTGCCCGCGAAACGGGAGCTTTTTTCGGCGCTGGATTCGCGGTGCGGTCCGCACACGATTTTTGCCAGCAACACCTCGTCGCTTACGATCATCGAAATTGCCGCAGCAACGAAACGGCCTGAGCGCTTTGTCGGCCTGCATTTTTTCAATCCTGTTCCGGTAATGAAGCTGGTGGAAGTTGTGCGCACCATCGCCACGGATGCGGGGGTTTATGAGGAGATGGTGGCGTTCGGAGCGAAGCTAGGCAAAACACCGGTACGGGCGCAGGACAGCGGGGGCTTTATCGTGAACCGGTTGCTGGTGCCGTATCTGCTGGATGCCATTCGTGCCCTGGAAGAGAGAGTGGGGTCCGTGGTTGACATCGACAACTCGATGAAACTTGGCTGTGGTTATCCAATGGGACCGTTTACGCTGCTGGACTTTGTGGGATTGGACACCACGTACTACATTTCTCAGATTATGTTTGATGAGTACAAGGAAAAGCGTTTTGCCGCGCCGCAACTGCTGAAGCGTATGGTGCTGGCCGGCTGGTACGGGAGAAAGAGCGGCCGTGGTTTTTACGATTACTCCGACGCCAGTAATCCGAAGCCGATCTCGTTTTGGGGAAAGCAAAATGCCTTTTGAGAACCTGCTGTATGAGAAAAGGGAAGGAATCGCCTATATCACCTTCAACCGTCCGAAGGTCTTGAATGCCCTGAACCGAAAGACGATCGAGGAGTTGCATCAGGTTTTGGTCGATGCACGTGACGACGCGTCTGTGCGTGTGCTGATTCTGACGGGCGCTGGAGAAAAGGCATTCGTTGCCGGAGCGGACATCAACGAGCTGGCGCAACAAACACCGGTGGAAGGGAAGGAGTTCTCGATCTACGGGCAGAAGACTGCGCGCCTGCTCGAGACTATAGGCAAGCCTTCCATCTGTGCCATCAACGGTTTTGCGCTTGGTGGGGGATGTGAAATGGCGCTCTGCTGTTCGATTCGAATTGCGAGCAAGGGCGCAAAGCTGGGCCAGCCGGAAGTCAAGCTTGGCATTATTCCCGGCTACGGCGGCTCACAGAGGCTTGCGCGCCTCTGTGGGAAGGGCGTGGCGCACGAACTCTGCCTGACCGGCGAAATGATATCGGCAGACGAGGCGCAGCGAATCGGGCTGGTCAATCATGTGTACGAGCCGGCGGAGCTGCTGCCCGCGGCAGAGGCGATGGCGAGGAAGATCATCGAAAAGGCGCCGTTGGCGGTGAAGTATTGTATGGAAGCAATTGAGCGAGGCTTGGAAACGCCGCTCGAAGAAGGGCTCTTCCTGGAGGCGACGCTTTTTGGACTATGCTGCGCGACGGCGGATATGCGCGAAGGAACGAAAGCGTTTCTGGAGAAGCGTGCCGCACGGTTCAAGGGAAATTGATCATCGCGATGAGAGAGAAAATTGAACCCAACAAAATCGAAGGAAGCTTGAGTGGAGCGGGGTTGCGGCTGGGAATTGTAGTGAGCCGGTTTAACAGCTTTATAACCGAGCGTCTGCTCGAGGCGGCTCTGGATGCTCTGGCGAGAGGCGGGGCCAAGGGCGACGACGTAGATGTTGTGCACGTGCCGGGATCATTCGAATTGCCTCTGGCCGCAAAGAAAATGGCGGGGACAGGCCGCTATGATGCGTTGATCGCCATCGGGTGCATCCTTCGCGGGGAAACTGCGCATTATGATTACGTTTGCTCCGAGACGTCGCGTGGCCTGCAACTCGCACAAATGGATACGGGCGTACCGATCATGTTTTGCGTGCTGACCTGCGACACGCTGGAACAGGCGATTGACCGCGCAGGCTTGAAGGGTGGCAATAAGGGTTTCGAAGCGGGTCTTGGCGCGCTCGAGATGGGTCAACTTTCGCGAAAGCTCCGCCAAAGCGCGAAGTCCGAATCGAGCGCCAAGGGGCGGCGGAAATAACGTGTCGCTCCGGACCAAATCTCGCGAATTCGCGATGCAGATGCTGTTTCAGTGGGACATCAGCCAGCAGGATATCGCGAGACTGGAAGCCACGTTTTGGAAGGGCGCGAAAGCTGCAGAACAAACCCGCGCATTCGCGAACCAATTGTTCGAAGGCGCGGCGCATGATGCGTCTTCACTTGACGAAGTGATCTCAAAGCACGTGGAAAATTGGCGGCCGGAACGCCTGGCGGCCATTGATCGGGCAATTTTGCGGCTCGCCTTGCATGAACTGCGCGCGACCGATACCCCGCCGGGGGTCGTGATCAATGAAGCGGTGGAGCTGGCAAAGAAGTTTTCCTCAGAAGATTCTGGCGGCTTTGTGAACGGGATCCTCGACACCTACCGCAAGTCTCTGAAAATCG
>DATFQU010000003.1:0-7162 GCA_035264005.1 Candidatus Acidiferrales bacterium | reverse complement strand
GCAGCGCATGTCGGAGCGAGTGCTTAAGAGCGGCGAGCCTGTCTGGATTCCGGCGATCAGCCGGGACCCCTACTTCGCTGCATTGGCCGAGGGAGTCGCCGCGGGTATACATTCCGCTTATGGGTTCGCGATATCGCTGCAGTCGGAGATTGCTGTGGTCATTACCTTGTTCTCGGACGCGCCCGTCGAACTTGACGAGGCATTTGCCGGCACGATGTACGGCGTAGCGCGCCACTTGCACCGCTTCTTCGAGCGTCTGGGAGCGGAAGAGTCGCAACGCGCGCTTTCAGTGGCCTTGATGCGCGCGCAGGACGACGAGCGCCGCAGGATTGCGCGCGAACTTCACGACAGCACAGGCCAGTATCTGTCCGCGCTCGCCTTGGCAATCGATGCCGCGCGCAGCCACGAAGACGGCGTGCCGGCGGGTACAGTCCGCAAGCTCGAAGAAGCCAATGAAATCATCAACCGCTGCTCGGCTGAATTACGAACTCTGTCTCATTTGCTGCATCCGCCGCTGCTCGAAGAGCTCGGCCTGGCGTCGGCGGCCAACTGGTACGTCGCTGGATTCGCCGACCGCAGCGGGGTGAAAATTGACGCGCAGATTCCCGCGCAAATGGCGCGTTTCGAGGCCACCGCTGAACTCGCGCTATTCCGGACGTTGCAGGAGTGCCTCACAAACATTCACCGCCACTCCGGCAGCAAGACTGCCTCGGTGAAAATCGAGGCTGCCGGCAATCACTTGATCCTTGAGGTTCGTGACCAGGGGAAGGGAATCGAACGGGAAATGCTGGGCGGCCGGGTCGGCGGCAGAAAGCGTCCGGGCGTGGGCATCACCGGAATGCGCGAACGCATGAAAGACTTGAGCGGCGCTCTCGAGATCGAGTCGAATAACACAGGTACAACGGTTCGCGCGACGATCCCAGTAAGAGAGCGTGGCAGTGCCACCTCTGCGTCAGAGAACGCGTCGCCCGACACCGTCGATCGCAGGCACGTGAAGTCCGTCGGCGTCAGCACCGTCGGCTAGCGCTCTTCTGTCCTTCGGTGGTGTATACTTTCCGGCAAGGAGAACCCATGAAGCGACTTCTCGTTCTCTCAATTCTTGTTCTCGGGTTCAGTTTGAGCTTCTTAGGTTCCGCCGGTTCTTCGCCGGCCAATTCGAACTCCGCGACAATCAAAGGATGGATTTCCGACGAGGGCTGCGCTCGCGGCCGCGCAAACGGCGGGACGTTCACGGGAACGAATCCCGAATGCGCGAAAAAATGCATCGCGTCCGGCGCGAAAATGGTTTTGATTGCACCGGATCAACGAAAACTGCTGACTGTGGCAAATCCGTCTGCGGCAAAAGCGAACATTGGTGACTTCGTCGAGGTCACCGGCAGCGTGGAAGCGAAAACGAAAACGGTGCACATCGACACTCTGAAAATGCTGACCAAAGGCGCAGCCATGTGCGACGCGCCTGCAAAGAAGTAAACCATTGCAGCGTCTCCCGCTGGGGGCAATTCTGTGCAGGAAGAACGGTTTCCTGGGAGGTGTATACTTTCTAGGCGGCTGCCTTTCCAGCCCTGCGCGCTCGCCATCAAGAGAGGGCAAATCATGACCATCCTCAGCGCTGACCCCCGCATGATCGTCGTTAGCCTCGGCCCCGCCCGCGACATCATCTTCCTCATTGGCCGGATCCTCGTCGCGTGTATTTTTCTGATGAGCGCCATGAACCATTTTTTCAAGCTCAACATGATGTCCGCCTACGCAAAGAGCAAAGGCACGCCAGCGCCGTCGCTTGCTGTTGCCAGCAGCGGCGTATTGATTCTGCTCGGGGCACTGAGCATATTGCTCGGCTATCATCCGACCATCGGCGCGCTGCTTCTGGTAATTTTCCTCCTCGGCGTGACCTTCGGCATGCATAATTTCTGGGCGGTTCAGGACCCGCAGGCCAAGCAAGTCGAGATGATCAATTTCCTCAAAAACATGGCTCTGCTCGGGTTTGTTCTGATGACCGTGATGATCCCGCGTCCCTGGCCGCTCAGCATCGGCCGCTGAGGGGAGAGAGTGGGCGTCAGCAACGCCAACGAGCCAGCGTGAAATAGTTCAGCCTGCGCGCCGCTTCGCCGCGAGCAGCCACCCAAACAAGATCCCGGACGGGATGAACACCCAAAAGCCCACTACCACGTAGTACGAAATCGCGAACGCGCTGGCGAACATTACCGCGATCGCCGCTACGAAGCCGACCACAATGCCTAAAGCGATCCGCAGGATTTTGTTCTTCATACGGAGAAACGAAATCAACAGGCCGCCCACCAGCGATTGCAGCACTCCCAGTGCGGCCATGAAGCTAAGAAACAGCAACGCCCCGCGTGGTAAGAAACCGACCTCGATCTGCGTCAGGCCCACGGCGACCGTCAGGCCCGCCGTATTCACGCCCATCCACCACAGCGTTAGCCGCCAGCTCATTTTCCAGAATAGAATGCGCTTCCACGCGACTGTCAGGGCTGGGCGTACGACCTCCTTCACGCGAGCACCAAGGGGCACTTGTGGCACTCGGTCCGCCTGCGATGCCGCTACCAGCCAGCCAAAAACGATGCCTGTCGGCGCGAATATCCATACCGCGCTGCCGATATCGCGCACGTTGGTCAAGAAAACTCCTGAAAGAACGAAGATGGGTCCGCTGAGAAGCCCCAAAAGAGATCCGATCATCCCTGACCTATTTCTGCCGACGATCCTTATGTAGGAAAATGCCCAGCAACACGCCGCAGCCTGTGCGATACCAACGAGCGCTATCAACGCTAGGTTCCCCGCGACGGAAGTTGTTAGCTGTGCTGACGGGTGAAAACCGCTCGCGCGGTATTCCGCAAAAGTGCCAGCAGCAAGTAGTGCAACGGCCGCCGTATTGACGCCCATCCACCATAGTGCGAGCCGCCAATTTATTCTTCGGGGCTTGCGTGCAGCCGATACCACTGGCAACGTCGCGTGCATGTTCGTCCTTTTTGCAGCTTGCTTTGGAGAAACGTGATTACCGCTGGTGAGTAAATAATCGCGCAGAAAACCAGGCCGTTCAATGGCATTGCTGGTTTCTTGCGGCTTAATCGCTAACAGACTGCGCCGCGTGTGAGGCGTTAAAACCGAATAATGATCGCTTCGGAGATTTCGAAATTATGCTGGTGGAGCGGCGTCCCCAGCGTTGAACCGGGATATTTGACGATTGTGTCGCCGATGTCGAAGCGCAACGCGGCGTGTTTTGTCGGGCGGTACTCGATGGCCTCGCCATAGTTGAACGCGAAGTACGTGGCGCTCGTCAACCCGAGCACAGCCACCGGATCCGATGAGCCCGGAACCTGGTACGCGATTCGCGCTGTGATTTGCGGCGCCCCGATAGCTGAAGCCGGAGTGAAAAGCGCGCTTGCAGGTGTGCCTGGCGACTGCGATTGCCCCAGCACGCCGCCGAAATTCACAAATCCCGGCCGCACGACGCTGTAAAGGCCCCAGCGGCGCGTCGTCGGTCCCAGCCGAAAACCAAACAGCCCTTCGGTAACTCGCCCGCCGGTCGTCGCTGTGGGAGTGTCGCCATTCGCGCCGAAGAAGTTCATCTCGTTGTCGAGTCCCAGCCAGCTCGAAAAATTATAGGTGAGGTTCCCGCCGAAGCCGTTATTCAGCGTCTGGCATCCGGAGGATGTGGCGCACTGCGAAGGCAAATTCAGCGTTGCATAGTGGCCGCCGATCTCCCATTTGGCGTTGTCGGCGAAATCCTGTGCGCGCGCGGAACGAACGCCAAGAACAAACACGAGAATCGCAAATGTCACGATGACAGCGAACGAAGAACGGAAGCGCCTAATCAGGGCCTGGAATGAAGAGCGCATGTGCATCTCCTGGTGAGGGAAATCCGGCGCCACAGGCGCGGCTATTATCACTCTCGTTTTGCACAGGTGCAAGGCAAATCGCGGCATTCTCGCGTTCCAAACGCGAGGGACATCGAGATAGAGAAGGATGGAATAGGACTGAAGGGGTGCCGCAGGCTACACCTTGCGGCGGGAGCCCGCGCAAACAAACAAATGTGACGTTACACCTTTACGACGCTGCGCCGAACCAGCGCGCCGAGCCCGAGCAGGCCAGTGCCGAGCAAGAGGAGCGATGACGGCTCAGGAGTGGTTCCGGTCGCCGAAGTGACACCAATCGTGCCGCTAGTGATAAAAGCAGCCGGTACAGGGTTGCCGTCTACCGTCAGCTGCGAAGAGAAGCCAGCGGCGGTGGGCGCAATCGCGAAGTTGCCGAGGGAGAGGTTATTCGACGAGTTGAACAGTTGCGGGCCCAGAAGCGACCATTCGAAGTGTACGTTCGAGAGGCTCTGGACATCGATATTCAATCCGCCTCCCATGCTAGACGAAAAGAAAAAGAGCGTGCTGCCGGTCAAAGTCGTACTGGTGCCGCCAAAGCCGATCGTGACGTCAACGCCACTATCGGTCATGCCGGGACCTAGCGCAGTGGGGAGCGTGAAACTCAGCGTAAATGTATCTCCAGGGCCGCTAAAGCTTGTGCTTGACGCGCCGCTGTTGTACGTTCCCGTTATAACGACATTGTCCATGGCGCTCGCATAGGCGCCTGTGGAGAACACTGCAAAAGCTGCGACGACAACGAGCCCAATAAGAGCGATCTTCTTCATAGAATCTCCCAAGCGATCCTCTACAGTGCACGCCGGATGCCAAGGACCATTCTGCTGTAGGCCATTGAATATACTGGCGTTAGCTATTTCTTGCGCTTTTGTCGCCACTCTGCCTGTCGGAACAGTGTGCAATACATTGCGGCATCTGCCCAATGTCGGAAACCCCATACCGGTGGGATCGTCCTCTTTGTCCATGAATCACGCTAGAATAGCGGGCATCTGATGCCTTAGCTTTGAAAACATCTTCACCTAAAGCGAGGCGCAAGGCAGAGGCCAAAGGAGCGGCGAATGGGGTTGTTTGCAATTCTCGGCGTGGCCTTGATCGCGGTGATACTCTGGGACGTTTTCGAGACCATCATTTTGCCACGCCGCGTTACGCGACGGTTCCGCTTGGCGCGCGCGTTCTATCGCTGGAGCTGGCGACCGTGGCGATTTGTTGCGTGCGCGCTGCAGCGTAAAAACCTGCGCGACACTTTTCTGAGCTACTACGGCCCGCTTTCGCTGCTGATGCTGTTTGTCGTGTGGGCCGTCGGGCTGATTTTCGGCTTCGCAACGCTTCACTACTCCGCCGGCTCCGCCATCAATCTCGCTCAAAACCAGCATCCGGGATTCTGGAGCGACCTGTACATGAGCGGCACCACGTTTTTCACCCTCGGGCTCGGCGACGTCACTCCTCGCACCGAAGCTGCGCGAATCATCACTGTTTTTGAAGCGGGGCTTGGTTTCGGCTTTCTCGCTATCGTGATCAGCTATTTGCCTGTGCTTTATGGCGCGTTTTCGCGGCGCGAAGTCGATATTTCGCTCCTCGATGCGCGCGCAGGTTCGCCCCCCAGCGCCTCGGAAATGCTTCGCCGCACCGCGCAGCGGAATGACCCTAAAGCGCTCGAAGCGAGTTTGCACGACTGGGAAAAATGGTCGGCGGAAATGATGGAAAGCCACCTGTCATATCCCGTCCTCTGCTTCTTTCGTTCGCAGCACAACAATCAATCATGGCTGGCCGCGCTGGTCACGGTGCTCGACGTCTCCGCGCTGCTGATCGCCTACGGACAGGGCGCACTGAAATGGCAAGCAAAGCTGACGTTCGCCATTTCGCGCCACGCGCTGGTTGATCTGGCGCAAGTGCTCAACACGCCGCCGCGCAATTTCGACGAAGAGCGCCTGCCTCCAGCGGAGTTGCAACGGCTGCGTACGTTGATGATTAGCTCCGGGCTTTCCGAGTGTTGCCCCGAAGACGACCATCGCTTCGCCGAGATGCGCCGCATGTACGAGCCGTACGCGCGCGCCCTGTCGGATCGCCTGCTGATGCCCATCGGGAAGTGGGCTCCCGCAGCGGCCGTGATCGACAACTGGCGCACTTCCGCGTGGGCGCGCATTTCCACGGCTGAATTCGAATCCTCGCCCCTAACCCAAGCCGAAGAAAAAGAGCACTTCTGAAACGCACTTCCGAGCTTGCGTATTGCTCCTGGAAATAGAAACGCAAATGCCAGCCGGTGCCGCCGCGCGCCCATAATAAACTGTCGGTAGAGATTGCCTCGGAACGCGCAAATCGCGCGCGACGCAAAAAACTGACGCAACGAGGCAGTGCCGCTCATGGCCAATAGTGACTACTACGTAGTTCTGGGTGTCGCTCGCGGTGCAGCTGCGCGCGAGATTCGCCGCGCCTACCGTGCCCTCGCGCGCCAGTATCATCCGGATCTTCATCCCAATGATCCTGCGGCCGCCGGGAAATTTCGCGAGCTTCAGGAAGCCTATGACGTTCTCGGCGATGCCCGAAAGCGAAAAGCCTATGATTACTACGGAGCAGGCTTCGGCCAGCGCGTTCCCGTTGGCACTGGAGATCCCGGCAGGCAAGGTGCACCGCCGCGGAGCGTTCCTGTCGATTTCGGACGCTACGCCTCCCGCGGGCCGGGACCCGTTGGCCCGTTTCCTACTTCCTGGGGCAGCGGACGCTCTCCGGCTCGCAGTTTCAACAACCTCCTAGGAAGGTTGGTCTTCGTTGCCGTTTTTGTCGTTGGCGCAGTTGCGTATTTCCTCTGGCCGAACCCCGGCGTGCGCGAATTTCGACGCACTCTGGAGGCTCTGCGCAACGTACAAAGCGTGAAAATTCAGAGCAGCGATTCCGGCGTCATCGAGTACCTCGATGAAGTATCCTGTCCCGCGAGCGGCAGGATGACGCGACATTTGCGCTCGACCGTAAATGGTCAACCCTTTGCCATGACTCTGGTCACGCTGACCATCGGCGCGAATCAGTACATCTACACCGACAAATCGAACAGTTGGGCCCGCGACTGGTTCGGCGGTTCGAGATACTCCGGCTTCTGCACGAGGCTCGCGCACGGTGAAGACGCCGGCCTGTTTTCATTCCAGCAATGGCTTGACGGGATGGAGTTCATCGAAAGAGAGAACTTGCGCAAAACGCCGGACGGCAACTGCCGCGAGTGGAAGATTCAAGAACCGTCCGGACTGGGAAGGATGCCAACGACCTATTTCGTGTGCATTGATGTGAAGACC
>DATFQU010000002.1:0-14467 GCA_035264005.1 Candidatus Acidiferrales bacterium | reverse complement strand
GATTGTGCAGGGGCTCGCGGAACTGCTGCCGGTGTCGAGCTCCGCTCATGTGATCGTGGCGGCTGAACTCATGCACGAAAACATGTCCACGCCGAACAATGCGCTGCTGCTGGTGCTGCTGCATACCGGCACGATGTTTGCGGTGATTGTGTATTTCTGGCGGCGATGGGCGGAGGAGATTTTTGCATCGTGGGAGAAATTCTGGCGGATTGTGCGACTCCTTTTCGTATCGACGCTGCTCTCGGGCTTGGTGTTTTTGCCGATCGACAAGGTGGTCGAGCATGTACTCAGCCGAGGCGGGCAGCATGCGGATATCGAGGCGTTGTTCAACAAGCTCAACTGGATTGCGCCGGCGCTGGCGGCCGCTGGAGTGCTGATTTTGTATGCCGGGCTTCGCGAGGCAAGGCGGCCTGAAGCGGAGAGCAGCAAAACCACGGTGCAGCGCGGAATTCACTGGTTGGATGCCATTGTGATGGGAATTCTGCAAGGAATCGCGATTCCCTTTCGCGGTTTTTCGCGCTCCGGAGCGACGATTTCTGGCGGCCTCCTTACGGGCGGAGAGCGAAGCGAGATTGAATGGTACAGCTTCGCGATGGTGGTGGTGATTACGCCGCTGGCCATTGTCTGGGAATTGCGACGCGTCTACAAAACGGCGCATCTTAGCGGTTATATCGCGCATTGGGGGCCAGCGCTGACACCCGGAATCATCGGGATGATTTTTTCTTTTGCGGCCGGATTGCTCGCACTGAAATGGTTGAGCCGTTGGCTCGAGAGCGGACGCTGGTATTGGTTTGGCGTTTATTGCCTGCTCGCCGCAGGCGCGGTAGCGTATCTGTATCACACCGGGTATTGAGAAATGACGAGACACGCAGTGTTATCGGAAGCACGCACCGGGAAACATTTTAGTTTACTGGCGGGTTCAGACCAGTATAGTTGTGGCGTCGGTGTTCCTCCACTCGGGGCATGCGTGATGGCGCCCGCGCATCCCGTGAAGACGCTGAGGCCTTCCCCACAGCCCAGGAGAGATTTGTGCGCATATTCGAATTGACAGAAAACCGCAGGATCAACGAGCTTATTGGATTTGTCGGAGTGACGCTAAGCGCGTTGTTGGCGCTGAGCCTGCTTTCGTATTCGCCCCAGGACGCGTCGTTCAACGTGTCCGCGCCAGCCCCGGTTGGCGGTCCGGCGCATAACTGGATCGGTCCGATTGGCGCGCATGTTGCGGACTTGTTCTTTCAGGGTCTTGGCTACGCGGCGTTTCTCTTCCCCATCGGACTGCTGCTGGTCGCGCTCTACTGGTTTCGGAGCAAGAAAGCGGCATCGCCTGTCGCAAAAGTAGTGGGCGCAACACTTTTTGTGTTCGCGCTGCCTGCGGAATTTTCTCTACTCGGATTGCCAGCCGTGCGGGGAGCGCTACCCCCAGGGGGATTGCTAGGCGAACTTGTAGCGCATGGATTGCGTGCGGGACTGAATTCGATTGGCGCGCAGGTAGTGTCCGCGGCGTGCATCGTTGCGGGACTGTTTTTGACGACGGAGTTCACCTTTGCTGCAGCGGTAAAATGGATGAAGGTGCCGCTCGGTGAAGACGGCTTTATCGGCAAACCATTCCACGCAGTTATCGACCGAGTAAAGGATTGGCGCGAAGCGCGCGATTCCGAGAAGCTGCGGAAGCGCGTGGAGGAAATAAAGGTAGCTGGGCGGCCTGCCGTGGCCACACAGTTGAAGCCGGCGAAAGCGAGTGCTGTGAAGGATGAGGATGAAGAGATTGAAGCACCAGAAAAAGAATCACGGCGCGTGATACCAACGATTACTTTTGGCGAACGAGCAGACGCGGAGCCGATCCCTCCGCGACGGCCAAGTTCCGAACCAAAAATAGCAAAAGGCAAAACGGCGTACCGCCTCCCTTCCCCGGGGTTGCTACATCTTTCGGAACGCGGCGAGCGCATGACCGAGTCGGAGCTGAAGGAATATGCGCGCGCGATTGAGCAGAAGTGCGCGGAATTTGATGTGGCCGGACACGTGACGCAAATCAATCCTGGTCCGGTGGTGACCACGTTTGAACTGAAGCCGGAGGCAGGCATAAAGTACAGCCGCATCACGGGACTCGCGGACGATCTCTGCCTGGCACTCAAGGCTGAGTCAATCTTGATCGAGCGCATACCGGGAAAATCGACGGTAGGAATCCAGGTGCCGAATCCGCATCGCGAGACGATCGCGTTGCGCGAGCTAATCGAGTCGGGTGAGTTTTCGCATTCTGGGACGAAGCTGGCGTTACCTCTCGGCAAGGATCTTGTCGGGCATATTCGCGCAGCGGATTTGACGCAGATGCCGCACCTCTTGATTGCAGGTGCGACGGGAACCGGCAAGAGCGTGTTCATCAATTCGATGCTGATGGGCATGCTATACAAATCGACGCCGGATGAAATGAAACTCGTGCTCGTCGACCCGAAGCGCATCGAACTGGGGCTCTACGAAGACATTCCGCATTTGTTCACGCCTGTCGTGACCGATCCAAAAGTGGCGTCGAACGTGTTGCGCAACGCGACGCGCGAAATGGAGCGGCGCTTGAAATTGCTAGCGCAGCGCGGTGTGCGAAACATCGACCAGTACAATCGCACATTCGAAAAGGGGCAATCGCTTTCGCTCTTTGACGAGACGGAAGATCTGGAGCACAAACCGCTGCCATACATCGTGATCGTCATCGATGAGTTGGCGGACCTGATGATGGTGGACACGACGAACGTCGAAGAATCCATCACGCGGCTGGCGCAGATGGCGCGAGCCGTCGGTATTCATTTGATCTTGGCGACACAACGGCCTTCGGTGGACGTCATCACCGGATTGATCAAGGCGAATTTTCCGGCGCGCATTTCGTTCCGCGTGGCGAGCAAAGTGGACTCGCGGACGATTCTCGATACGAATGGCGCGGAGTCGTTGCTCGGCCGCGGTGACATGCTGTATCTGCCGGCCGGATCCTCGCGACTTCACCGCATTCACGGGCCTCTGGTGACGGAATCTGAGGTTGCGGCGGTATGCGAATTTTGGCGCGAGCAGGCCAAGGCAATTTACAACGAAGAGCTGCTCAAGCCGCCAAAAGATGAGAATACGGCATCCGCTGAGGGCGGAGCAGAGGGCAGCGAAGAAGTTGACGACGAGCTGTATCAGGAGGCGGTGCGCGTGGTTTGCGAAATGGGGCGCGCGTCGACTTCAACTTTGCAGCGGCGCTTGCGCGTGGGCTATGGGCGGGCTGCGCGGCTCATTGACCTGATGGAAAAGGACGGAATCGTCGGGCCGCCGGATGGGTCACGGGCACGCGAAGTGCTGAAAAGGAAAGATTGGATGCGGGAATTCGACGAATCAATGAAATAGTCGCGAGAGCTTCGCCACAAATCAATGTTAAATCCTTGCGGGAGCAGGGATACGCCAGCCTTCTACAAAATCGACAAGAAGCGCCGGATGGTTTTGTCCACGGGCGCTGGAGTGCTCACGCGCAAGGATTTGGATGAGCACCAGGAGCGTTTGGCAAAAGATCAGGACTTCGACCCCGGGTTTTCGCAATTGATGGACTTCCTGCAGGTCACAAAGATCGAAGTTACTCCAAGTGACGTGCGAGTCTCTGCTGAAAGAAGCGTATTTTCGCCATCTTCGCGTCGGGCAATTTTGGTGAAAGATGATCTGGCGTTCGGGCTTGCGCGGATGTTCCAGATTCATCGCGAATTGAAGGGCGAGCAAGGGATACGCGTGTTCCGCGAATTAGATGCGGCGCTGGATTGGCTGCTCGGCAAAGAATCCGAATCGTGAAGACAACGAAGCTCTCTGATTCTGGGAGCCGATTCCAACACAGTTCGAAGCGAATTGACAGGGCTGCGGCGCGCCCGTAAAATCGCAAGGTTGTTCGCGTGCCGAGGTAGCTCACCGGTAGAGCGCGGCCCTGAAAAGGCCGGCGTAGGCAGTTCAACTCTGCCCCTCGGCACCATCCTGACGTATCTTCCCCGGAAGATTCCAAGTGCCCGAAGCCGTGTAAGCCGTGTCACCGTCAAACAGGATCGCAAGACCCTGATCCCCGTTTGTTCAGCCCAGGAGCGCCTTAGTGACTCAACACTTTGTCGGCAGCAGCAAGATCGGCCTGGAGACGTGCGACACCCGCACCCGCATCACTGATGTATCCGTCCGCAACCTGCACCATCGCGGGAGTCGGCGGGGCGATCCCGGTGCTCACCTGCGATGCAATAGAGGTCAACCAGGCGCGGAGGCGGCCTGGGTAGACCAGCGCGCCTTCACTGGACTGGATCTTGAGATCCACTAGATCGTCAATGTCATGGTCTAGGCGGTCGAGCGCCGATTGCGCCTGATCGCCGGATGCGCTCTTGCCTGCTACCACCTTCTGCAAGGCGTCGCGGGCGTCAATGGCCTGGTTCAGACCGGTGTCAAGATGATTCAGTGCTTCGTGAATGCGCATCAACAGATCGAAACGCTGCTGGAGCCCGGACTGCGTGGTTTGCAATTGCGGATCGAGTTTGACGACAAACGACTGCTTCTGTTCGGCGTCGCCGTAGGTCAACATCACGTTGTAGGTGCCCGGCACAATTTCCGGTCCCACAGGCACGGCGGCGGCAAAGCCTGAATTGAAGATGCCTTTGACGTCCACCGCGTCCGGGTATGTAAGATCCCACTGAAAATGATTCATACCAGGCTCGATTTCCGTCGCCCTTTCTTCGCGTTGTTTTCGCGCTAGCGTGGGATTTTCCGAGGGCGGCTGCGGCTTCCCTTTTGTTTTCAGGTGCAGCGTGTAACTGCGAATGAGCTCGCCACTTGAAGTGGTGAAGCTCAGCTTCACGGGCTGGCTGCCGTTGTAGTCGGACGGAACGTTGAAGAATACGGTGACTCCCGGCGCCAAGTTCTCGCCTCCCGGGCCCTGCGGGCCAAAGCCCCCTCCGCGGCGCGTGACCAGCCACGCCTGTTGCGGTTGGAACAGGTGGGGCGCGTCGCTCGCAGTTTGCGCAGAGCCCAATTGCTCGAGGAAGTGCAGGTCATCCAGCACCCAGAATCCGCGTCCGAAGGTGGCGAGCACTACGGCGTGCTGCTGGGGCTGAATCTGAACATCGCTTACACGCACGGCGGGCAGATTGAGCTTCAGCGGCTGCCATTGCTGGCCTCCGTCCAGAGTGAAGTACACGGTCGAGCTCGTACCCGCGAACAGCAGATTGGGGTCGTTGGGATCCTGGCGCACACTCTCGATGTATTGGTCTTGCGGCAGGCCAGTGGCGAGCTCCGTCCAATGTTTGCCGTAGTCGGTGGTCTTGTAAACGTAAGGGTGAAAATCGTCCCAGTCGAAGCGGCTCGCTGCTACGTAGGCGGCGCCCCTTTCCGTGTGTGAGGGCTCGATACAGGTGATGGTGGACCACGTTGGCAGCGCCGGTGGGCGCACCTGAGTCCAATGGCCGCCCGCGTCAGTGGTCACGCTCACCAAGCCGTCGTCGGAGCCCACCCAGATGATATTGTCCGTGAGCGGCGAAAAGGCGATCGAGGAGATGGTGTCGAACATCTCTTCGCCGGTGACGTCCGCGCTGATAGGGCCGCCCGGGCGACCCTGCTTGGTTTTGTCGTCGCGCGTGAGGTCGGGGCTGATCACTTTCCAATTGGCCCCCTCATCGAAGCTCTCAAAGAGCACGTTCGCGCCCAGCAGCAGCTCTTTGGGATTCCCGGGGGCAAACAGTACAGGATGATGAATCCAGCCGTAGCGGTATTTGATTTCGGAGCCTGCAAGGCCGAACTTGTATTCTGGCCACGGGCTCACGTTGGTGGTTAATCCAGTTCTGCGATTCTCTTTCCACTCAATGCTGTAGTAGCCGCTGCCATAAGTGATCCATGGCTGGCCGGGCGTCGGAACTACCCAGCTCATCTCTCCACCTTGAACAGTGGCCCAAACCGGTGGAATATTGCCGCCGGAAACGGCGCTTGGCGATTCGTCCGAACCCCGATCTTGCTGCGCACCGTAAATGTGGAACGGGAACTGATCATCGACATTGGCGTGATAGAACTGACCGGTCGGCTGGTTATCCTCGGAGCTAAAAACCTTGCCGCCATTTTGAGTGACGGTGGCGCCGCCATCGTTGCCTTCAATGAAAATTTGAGGATTGTTCGGATTAATCCAGAGCACATGATTGTCGCCATGCGGTGGATGCAGAGCGGTCAGCGTCTTTCCTTTGTCGTGCGATACGTACACTCCGACGTTGGGAAGGTAGATTGTGTTGGGGTCTTTCGGATCGACAAAAACGTTCATGTAATAGAAGGCGCGCTGCGTGATATCCATGCTGTTGTTGATCAGCGTCCAACTCTCGCCGGCATCATCAGACCGAAATAAGCCGCCCGCCTGACCCTGATAATCGGCTTGAATCAGTGCATACAGAACATTGGGACTGCTCGGAGCGACCGCGATGCCGACTCGCCCGAAGATGCCAGTCGGAAGGCCCTGGCTATGCGAGATGTTGGACCAGTTTGTCCCGCCGTCGGTTGTCTTGTAGATGCCGCTGCCGGGCCCGCCGCTCGAAAATGTCCAGTGCCTCCGAGACATCTGCCACATCGCTGCGTACACCACCTGCGGGTTGGAAGGATCCATCGCCATGCTGATCGCGCCCGTGTCGTCGTTGACGTACAGAATCTTCTTCCAGGTCTGGCCGCCATCAGTGGTCTTGAATACTCCACGTTCCGGATTGGGCGCGAACAAATGGCCGAGCGCCGCTACGTACACCACATCAGGATTTTGAGGATCCACCAGGATCCAGCTGATGATGTGCGTCTCGCCGAGCCCGATGAATGCCCAGGTCTTTCCACCATCGGTGGATTTGTACATTCCTTCACCGGTCAGGACCGTGTTGCGGGGAGCAGAATCGCCCGTGCCCACATAAATAATCTTCGGATTGGAGGGGGCGATCGCCATAGCGCCGATATTGTTGCACTTGAAGTCTTTGTCGGAAATGTTCTTCCACCTGTCACCGTAGTCATCGCTCTCCCAAAGGCCGCCGCCCGCCGTGCCCATGTAAAAAACATTAGGCTCGTCAGCGATCCCCGCAACAGTGGTGACGCGTCCGCCGGTGTAGGGGCCCACGCTGCGCCAGTGCAGAGCACTGGTGAGTTTGTCCGGCGGCGTGGACGCCGCAAGGGGCGCCGGCAAAGCCAACGACAGACAGGACAGCAGCAAAATGCAGCGTACTCTAAGCATAGCGGGGTACCTCTCTCTCTGAATGCATTCCAAGAACCAAATCCTATCGACGCTTGCCTTCAGCACGAGGTTTCACCACTCTACATCGGCCCGCTGGATGAGAAGGTGAGTGAAGGACCCGCGCGACTGCAATTCCTGACGCGGGCTCTAGTGGCAGCAATTGTTTTTCTAGCGCTGAATGGCCTCAATCACTGCCGAAAAGTCGCGGTCGCCGTATCCGGCTGCGATGGCGCGCTGGAATTCGGCAAGCGCCGGAAGCGCGGTCTGAAGGTTGACGTGGTTGCGAGTTCCCTCTTCGATCGCGTAGCTCAGGTCCTTGGCCATGAGCCGTAGCACGAAACTCGGAGCGGGATCGCCAGCGGCAACGCGAGCGACGACTGTTTTCACAAGAGGACTTCCCGGCGCGCCATTAGCGAGAACGGCGAGCGCCTTCTCGCGGTTGAGCCCAGCCTTGGCGATGAGTGCGGCGGCCTCGGCGAGTGACGCGGCCTGCACGCCACACAGAAAATTGTTGATCAGCTTCATCAGCGCGCCGCTGCCGGTCGGACCGAGGTAAACGGCATCGCGGCTGAGCGAGGCCAGCATGGGACGTGCGGTGGCTAACGCGGTTTCCGATCCACCGACCAGAAAAAGCAGCTCGCCATTCGCGGCTTGCGGCTTGCTTCCGGTGACGGGAGCATCCAGCAGCTCGCAATGCTTCTGGCTTGCGGCTTCCGCAAGCTCCCGGACCCACGTAACGGAAAGCGTGCTTGATTCGATGAGCACCGTACCCGGCGCGGCTCCAGCAAGAGCTCCTGATTCGCCGAGCCAAACCGCGCGCGAAGCCACGTCGTCTGCGACCATGCTGATCACGACTTCAGCGCGCGAAGCGGCCGCCCGCGGCGATGCCGCCAATACCGCGCCCGCGCTTTCGAATGGCGCGGCTTTGTCGCGATTGCGATTGTAAATCGTCAGCGGAAATCCGGCGGAGAGCAGTCGTCCCGCCATTCCAGAGCCCATGATGCCAAGCCCGATCAATGCCACTCGCTGTTTCGACATTTTCTAGTTCACCCCAAAGCAATCACGTGGGTCAGGGACTGCGAGGAATCCGCGATTTGGAGAGGATTGACGAGCGGCCGTCCGAATCCTTCAAACCGGACTTGCATAAGATCGCCGTCTTTCAGTTGGATTCCCTCGCCGTAGCTCAGACAATCGGCGCCGAAGTAATGCACGTGGACATCACCCGCGCGGCGATGTGCTTCGTACTTGAAATGATGGTGCTCGATATTCGCGAGGCTATGGCACATTTCCGCTTCGCCCGTGCGAATCTCTTTCGACCAGAGAACCTGTCCGGCACGGCCGATGGAAACCTCCCCAACGACGGAGTTGAACGACGGATCGAGTACGAGTTCGGGGCCGAGCGAACAGGTGCGCAATTTTGAGCCCGCTAGGTTCAGATAATTCTTTTTCTCGAAGCGATGGTCGGCGAACTCGTTGCCACAGGCCATTCCAATTCGCCGCGGCTTTGCATCCGGCCCGACGATGTAGACTCCGGCGATCTCGGCTTCCTCGCCACCATCCTCTCCGAAGGACGGAATGACAAGCGGTTCACCATGGGCGCGCAAAATAGAAGCCGAGCCCTTGTAAAACCATTCCGGCGGCGTGCCAACGTGTCCGGCTGCTGGTCGTCCGCCTTCGATACCCCAGCGGAACATCTTCATGCTGTCTGTGAGCTCTTCTTCCTTGAGCGCGTGCATGTCTTGCCGGTTTTGCGCACTGCCCAAGTGCGTCAGCCCTGTGCCCGAAATCAAGCAGCGCGAAGGCTCACCGGAAAAATCAATGGGCGGAAGAATCCGCCAGTCGGAGCGTCCGCTGTAGATTGGGTCATAGCTCAGCCGCTCGTCCGACACACTGCGGCGCACGAGCTCGGAAAGCTTGGTTCCAACGCGGATGGCTTCGAGCGCCAACTGATAGACGGAATTGAAACCGGTGAGAGGCCGGAGATCCGGCTCGTCGACCAAGGCGACTTGGCGATGAGCGTCCTCGCGGAGCTGGATAAGGCGCGTGGTTTCTTTGGTCATGGCCGCGAGGCTTTCACTGGAGCTATTCGATTACCTCGAACTTTTTCAGCGCTTGCTCGTTGACGCGCAAGCCGAGGCCGGGCATGTGCTCGCTCAGCTCGACGAATCCATCTTTCGCTTTCGGCTCGCCTTCAAAAATATACCAGAAAAGTTCGTTGCCAACTTCCACGTCCACGACCGGGAAATATTCTGCCATTGGAGAATTCAGGCTGGCCATGACGACGTGATAGTTGTGCATCTGCCCGGCGTGAGGAATCACCGGAACAGAATGCGCTTCGGCGAGCGCGGCGATTTTGCGCGCCTGCGAGATGCCGCCCACACGGTTCGTGTCGAACTGGATGTAATCAAGGGCACGAGCTTCCAGCAGCTCACGGAAACCATAAATCGTGAATTCGTGCTCGCCTCCGGCGATCGGAACGCGCCCGGCGGACTTGAGTTCGGCGTAGCCGTGAATGTCGTCGGGGATGACGGGCTCTTCGAGCCAGCGCAAATTGTAAGGCTCGAGGAGCGGAAGCATGCGCTTGGCGTAATCAAGCGTCCAGCCCATGTACGCGTCGGCCATAACGTCAATTTCGTCGCCAACGGCTTTGCGGACGGTCGCGACCAGCTCGACGTTTCGCTTCATTCCCGCGGCGCCGTCTGTTGGCCCCCAGCCGAAGCGAAGCTTCATGGCCTGATAGCCCTGTTTCTTGTAGAGCTTGGCTTCCGAAGCGAGTTGAGGCAGCGCAACGCTGTAAAGACGGCTGGCGTAAACAGGAATGCGCGGCTTTGTCTTCCCTCCAAGCAGCCGATAGACGGGCTGGCGCGCGGACTTGCCCAGAATGTCCCACAGGGCAATGTCCAGCGCGCTGATGGCGGCCATCGCGATTCCCTTCCGGCCAAAAGCCATGGTCTTGCGGTACATGTGCTGCCAGAGGAACTCGATGTCCCAGGGATCGGCGCCTAAGAGCAGCGGCTTGAGATAGAGGTCGATGATCTGTTTGGAAATTTGCGGGGCGAGGGCAGCGTTGCCGATGCCGACAAGGCCGTCGTCGGTGAACACCTCGGCAATAAGCCAGCCATGAAAGGTGAACGTGCTCATCGAGGCTTCTGGCAGAGACAGCAAGTCCATCGGATTGGTGCAAAAATGCAGCGGCAGAGGAGCGGTCTTGCCGCGCCAGCGCACTACGCGAGTACGAATTTCCTTAATTTTCATCGCGCTCCTTCATATCTCAGTTCGGTGGTCAAATCCAGAGGCTTCACTGCAGGAACGGTTAAGAGAATCAAGAGAAAAGCGAGCACATGAAATGTGCCCGCGAGGGCGAAAACGACGCCGTAGCCGAAGCCGTGGTCGAGCAGATAGCCGACGAGTTCACCGAAGGCAATTCCTCCCATAGCGCCGCCGAACCCTACCAGTCCCGCAACGGAGCCGACGACTCTTTGCGGGAAGAGATCTGTCGGCAGAACCATGATGAGCGTGGACCAGGACTGCTGGCCGAAATAGGCAAGACTGAAAATCACAAACACGATGGAAATCCGCGCGTGCGGAATGAAAAATACGGTTGGCATCACCGCTGCGCTCAAGCCCAGAGCGAGCTTGCGCGCGACGCCGAGAGAAAATGAGCGGCGAACCAGATAACTCGAAAACCAGCCTCCGACCAAGCAGCCCACGCCCGCGGCCAGAAATGGGATACCTCCGAGTTTGCCCATTTGCTTGATATCAAAAGCGCGCGCATCGTAGAGATACTTTGGAAGCCAGAAGAGATAGAAATACCAGGCGCCGTCAGTGAGAAACTTCGCGATAACGAGGCCCCAGGATTCACGCACGCGAAGAAGGTCGAGCCATCGAATCTTAGGCGCGGCAGACGCCGCAGCAGCGGATTCCATCTCGAGAACCGATTGAATTTTGGCGCGCTCGGCGCCGGCAAGGCGTGGATGCGCGGCGGGAGGAAAATAAGTGAATCTCCACAGCGCTGTCCAGAGCAGGCCGAAACAACCGGTGATAACGAAAATCCAGCGCCAATTGAGAAAAAGAAGTATCAGCGCGATCAATGGCGCGGCCAGGTAGCCGCCAACAGCCGTTCCGGCGTTGATGATGCCCATGGAAGTGGAACGATCGCCAACGGGAAACCATTCGGCCACGACCCGCGTGGCGGCTGGAAAACCTCCGCCTTCGCCGATGCCGAGCAGGAAGCGGCTGATAGCCAGCGTGACGATCCCGATGGCAAGCGCATGACTGGCGCAAGCAAGCGACCAGAAAACCATAATGAGCGTAAAGCCGCGGCGAGTGCCGAGTGCGTCGGTGAGCTTTCCGCCAGCGGCGTACATGAAGGCGTACGCTAGAAGAAACGCAGAGGCCAGATCGGCGAATTGTTCGTGCGAGAGCGGAATGTCTTTGTTGATGGCCTGGAACGCAACGGAAATTGTTTGGCGGTCGAGGTAGCTGATGGCGATAGCCGCGCTTACCAGAATGGCGATGCGCCAGCGCAGCAATGTGGGTAGCCTCCCCCGCAAACGGAAAACGCGCCATTACAATAGCAAAAGCTTAGATCGAATGCTGGGAATGCTATGTCACGGCAGGAGAGAGAGTTGCAGCGATTGACAGGAAAAGAAACGGAGGACTAAACTCCGGCATATATTTTATACGCGGGCTATGATTCGCTGTCTGGGAAGGGGCCATGAAGAAAAATCTACATCGGCGCGAATTTCTGAAATCGATGGCGGCAACGAGTGTGGTGGCAAGTATCGCAGCGAGTACGACGCCTAGAATCGCAGTGGGCGCCGCACAGCGTCCCCAGCCGAGTGGTGAGCCGATGCCGGCTGCTCCGGTCACATCGACCAGTAAGGAGCTTGCTTCGCGTATGAAGCTGCGCACGTTCAATTACGACGGCGTGCGGCTGCTACCGAGCCGCTGGAGTGATCAATTCCAGCATGGACGGGATTTTTATTATGGCGTCTCGAATGACGACATCTTGCAGGGCTTCCGTGCTGAGGCAGGATTGTCTGCGCCGGGCAAACCTCTCGGAGGTTGGTGCGAAAAGAACAGCAATACCGTTTTCGGGCAATGGCTCAGCGGAATGTCCCGGATTTATCGTGCAACAAATGATACGGACATGCGCGACAAGGCTTCGTACTTGATGACAGAGTTCGCGAAGACCGTGGGGCCCGATGGAAATTGTCGCATGGGGCTTTATCCGTACGAAAAACTCGTGTGCGGATTGACCGACATGTACGTCTACGCCGGGCAGCAGGACGCGATCCCTCTGCTCGAGCGAGTAACGGATTACGCGAGCAAGACTTTCGACCGCACAAGAGCGCCAGCAGCCCCAAAGCCGTGGATCATGCACTCCGGCAAGCCGCTTGAGTGGTACACGATGCCGGAAAATTTGTTTCGCGCTTACGTGGCAACGGACAACCAGCAATTCAAGGATTTCGCGGAAGTGTGGCTCTACCACGCCTACTGGGACAAATTTGCGAATACCGCCGATCCACCGGACGCGCACGGCGTACACGCGTACAGCCACGTGAATACGTTCAGCAGCGCGGCGATGACGTACGGAGTGACCGGCGATTCGAAATATCTGAACATCATCAAGAATGCGTACGATTTCCTGCAGAACCATCAATGCTACGCGACCGGCGGCTATGGGCCCGTCGAACGGATTATGCCTCCGGGCAGCATCGGCAAGGCCCTCGAATATCAGCCAAATAATTTCGAAGCTCCGTGTGGCTCGTGGGCGGGGTTCAAGCTATCGCATTATCTGACGCAGTTCACGGGCGAAGCGCGCTACGGTGACTGGGCGGAGCGGCTGCTCTACAACGGCGTCGGCGCGGCGCTGAAAATTCACGGCGCGGGGCGCCATTTCTATTACGCGGACTACCGGGTAGGCAGTGGAGTGAAGATTTTCAGCCGGAACGCGTACACGTGCTGCTCTGGGACCTATATCCAGAACATCGCGGACTTCCACAACCTGATTTATTACCAGGATGATGCGAATTTCTTCGTGAGCCTCTATGTGCCGTCTGAAGCGACCTGGCGGAGACCGGGCGGCGATGTGACCATCACACAGGAAACGAACTATCCGGAGGAAGAGACCAGCACGCTGACGCTCAAGATGAACGGCAGTCAGAGATTCGCAATGGAGTTGCGAGTGCCAGCTTGGTCGCCCGACGCGAGCATTAAAGTGAATGGCTCGCCCGCCGGAATTTCGTGCACGCCCGGCGAATGGGCCACGATCGACAGGAGTTGGAATTCGGGTGACCGCGTAGAGATGCGCATTCCGCTGCGGTTGCGCATGCAAGCCGTCGAGGCGGCATATCCGAAGCGCGTGGCGGTGGTGCGCGGACCGGTGGTGCTGATTCAAGACGGCATGATGCACGAACCGATCTTCGAGCTGCCCAGTGATCCGGAGGAGTTGAACAGCCAACTGGCGGCGGATAAGGAGGGGCCGAGCGTTTTTAAGCTGGTGCCGCCGGATAAGACCGACGTGCAGGCGAAATTCCGGCCGTTCTATTCGATAAACGGTGATTATTATTATCGGATGTACTTCGATCTGGACAAGCTGCCGATGGTACTGTGGGATGGGCCGGGACCGAAACGAGTAACATAAGGTCTTAAGCCTTTAAGTTACCGGCCTCACACAGACGGGGTTCACACCTTCTCAATTCTCAGATTCCGCGCAGCGGCCAACGGCGCGGTGACCGTGAGCGTTCCATCGGAGGAGACCTTCTTCAAAGTTTTTCCGTAGCGAATGCGATATTCGCCTTTCTGGAGGCCCCGCACAGTTACGGCAGCGGTTTTCACGTTGCCCGTTGAATCACCCATCTTTAGCTCAAGCACACAGGGAGACTTGCTAAACGCGAGCTGACTTATCTCGCCCTGAGTCGCCTCGAGATCAATCCTCTCCTCCACAAACCGGATTCTCTTTTTCAAGCCATCCTTCGGAGTGACAGTAATCTTCCCGGCGGACTGCTCAACCTCGCAGCCGCAGCCGACAAGGCCAAACGTGTCGTCCTTCATGATGTAGCTTTTCGCCGACTTCAGGAAACCCCACAGCCCTTCTCCGCTTTCGAATGTACGCGGCGGCTCATGATCGAATACACCTGGAGTGCAAATGAAAAAGTTGAATCCCATGCCGTCGGGTAGAACGTTGTGCATCACACTCATCACACCTGCGTAACCCTTGAGGAATGCATCCCTGTCGCC
>DATFQU010000001.1:0-4459 GCA_035264005.1 Candidatus Acidiferrales bacterium | reverse complement strand
AGCTCGCCCGCACCGGCGCGGCTCGCCTCGCCGTCCAAATGCATGCTTCGAGCGCCGACCATCTCGAAAAACTCTCCGCTTCCGACATTCGTGCCCTTGCGAAATCCAACGTCACCTGCACCATGCTGCCGGGCTGCTGCTTCCATCTCGGCCTCGCGCATTACGGTCCCGCGCGCCAGCTAATCGATGCCGGAGCCATCGTCGCTCTCGCCACTGACTTCAACCCAGGCACCAGTCCCACTCTCTCCATGCCCATGATTCTCTCCCTCGCCTGCAATCAAATGCGCATGACGCCCGCCGAAGCCATCGTCGCCGCCACCATCCACGCCGCCTATTCGCTTCGCCGCCACGACCGCATCGGGTCTCTCGAAGTTGGCAAATTCGCAGACCTCGCCGTCTTCGATGTAGCCGACTATCGCGAAATTCCTTACTATTTTGGCGTGAACCATTGCGTGCTTACTATGAAGCGCGGCCGGATAATCTATTCGCGCGACTGAATGATTGATAGCGCCCACTTTCTTGCGTGTGTTCCGCAACGAGCCGGCGAGTTTCGGGTTTAACGTTACCGTGAGGGGATTGTTTTCGAATGCCTCGACTAATCGAATGCGTACCCAACTTCTCTGAAGGCCGCGACCCCGCAAAAATCGACGCGCTCGTCGCCGCCATGAAATCCGTCGAAGGAGTTTACATCCTCGACCGCGAGAGCGACTCCGACCACAACCGCTGCGTCATCACGCTCGCTGGCGAACCCGAACCCGTCGCCGAAGCCGCTCTTCGCGGCGTCGGAAAAGCCCTCGAAATCATTGACCTCACAAAACACTCCGGCGCGCATCCTCGTCTCGGCGCCACCGACGTCGTTCCCTTCGTTCCCGTCGACGGGGTCTCCGTCGAGGAATGCATCGTACTCGCCCGAAAAGTCGGAAACGAAATCTGGAGCCGCTACAAGATTCCCGTTTATTTCTACGAAGCCGCTGCCACTCGTCCCGACCGCACCAATCTCGAGAATGTCCGCAAGGGCCAGTTCGAAGGCGTCCGCGAAGAAGTCCTGAAAAATCCCGACCGCGCTCCGGACGTTGGCGACCCGCGCCTGCACGCAACCGCTGGAGCCGTCATCGTCGGCGCACGCAAATTCCTGATTGCATATAACATCAATCTCAATACGCCTGACGTTTCCATCGCCAACAAAATCGCCAAAGCCATCCGCTTCTCAACCGGCGGCCTTCGCTATGTCAAATCCATGGGCGTGGACCTTCGCGCGCGGCATGTCGCACAGGTTTCCATCAACATGACCGACTACGAGCAAACTCCGCTCCACCGCGTCTTCGAAATGGTCCGCAGCGAAGCCGCACGCCACGGCGCTTCCATAATCGGCAGCGAAATCGTCGGCCTCATCCCCAAACGCGCCCTCGAAATGACCGCTGACTTTTTCCTCCAATTCGAGAATTTCTCTCCCGAGCAAGTCTTCGAAAATCGCCTCGCCGCGGCGCTTTCCGGCGCTCCGCTCGATTCCGGCCCGGGCAAACTTGCCGCGCTCGCTCATCCGTTTCTCAACGCCGTCGCCGAACCCACCGCCACTCCGGGTGGAGGCTCCGTTTCCGCGTTCGCCGGCGCGCTGGCGGCGAGCCTCGGTCAAATGGTCGCCGGCCTTTCCCGCAAGAAAAAATCTCAGGCCGCCTACGCCGACCAACTCGCTCAGGCCGTCACCGAAATGCACGCCGCAGCCGCTGACCTCGCCGCCGCCATCGACCGCGACGCGGAATCCTACAACGCCGTCCTCGCTGCCTTTAAGCTTCCCAAGGAGACTCCCGAGGAATCAGCCCATCGTGAGCAAGCCATTCAAAAAGCCACGCGTTGCGCTGCGGAAGTTCCCATGACCGTTGCGCGAAAGAGCGCTGAAATTTTCGAATATCTCGGGCAACTGGAAGCCATCTCCAGCGCTTCTATGCTTTCAGACCTTCGCGTCGCGCGTTTGATGGCCGCCGCGGGGGCCCGCGGCGCGCTTGCCAATGTCGCCATCAATCTTGATTCCATCACTGACGCGGGGTTCGTCGCCATGATGCGCAAGCAATCATCCGAAATCGAGTCGCGATTGTCCGGCGCCTCCGCCCGCGCATAGCGCCGAGATTGACTCTTTCAGCGCTCCATCCTCGTACTTCGTACGCGATGCCGCCGGCAAGCATCTACAATTGTTGGAGCGCTCTGTTTCAGAAAGGCAGGCTTACATGAACGCAGTCAACCAGCTTCGCAAGAGGTTCACTTTCCCCGGCTGCATCGCCGCCGTGTTGCTTCTTGCCCTTGCTCTGCCTTTCTCTTGCTCGGCCGACAGTCTCAGCAACGATATCATCGGCATGTTCCCGAAAAACATGAGCGAATTCGCCTACGCCGACATGAAGCAGGCCCGTCAGATTCCCTGGTTTTCTCAACTCCAGCAGCAAATGCTGCCTCCCAACCTTCGTCAGTTCGAACAGTTCCTGCGCTCCGCTGGCGTCGATCCCGATACCCAAATGGACGAACTCGCCTGGGGAATGACCGCACCTGACTCCAAGCACCCTTCCGAAATCGCTGGCATCGCCCTCGGCAACTTCTCTCCCAGCTCCACCGAGTCCCGCCTCGCCGCGCAGAAACTCCCCAATATAGAAGTTCATGGCTACAAGCTCTGGGCCTTCGGCAGCGGCTCCGGCCCGAATGACATTTTCTTTTTCTTCATCGACAACAACACCGCCGCCTTCGGCCAGCGCGCAATTCTCGAAAGTTTGATCAACATTCGCTACGGCGGCGCCGAAAGCCTTCTCTACAATTCTCAGCTTTTCCCGCTCATCAGCGCAGCCAACGGCAACGGCATGATTTGGGCCGTCCTCGATAAAAACAACACTCAACTCGCGCTTCATCAGCTGCTCCCGCAAGCCAGCCAATTTCCGCAAGCCGCCGCCATTCTCAATCGCATTCGCAATATGGAAATTCACGTCCAGGCTGGCGACGGCGCCGACGCCAAATTCCAAGCCGTCTGCGACTCTCCCGACGACGCCAACCAACTCGCCGCAATGCTTCAGGGCGGAATCGTCATGCGTCGCTACCAGGTCCAGCAAACCGATCCCACTCTCGCGCAGGCTCTTTCCAGCATCACCGTCTCCCCATCCGGCGACAGTCTCAACGTCGACATTCCCGTCACCAACGACCAGATCTCCGCGATGATCCGCGACCACACCTTTGCCGTCCCCATGCAGTAAGCCAATCACGCGCAATGTTGACCACATTTGGCCCCGCGCTTCCGGGCCGCCCCTCGCTTGCCGCACACTCGCCCGCTACGCTGCGAACAGGCCATCGGGTCAGCTAAATCGTCTTTATAGCGCCATAAAAGGCGTTGACACGGCAACACGCTAGGAGTACCGTGCGTCAGCGCTCCACGGGGAAAATGAAACAAATGGTTCGCGCGCGGCATTCGTAACCTGTCACTTTTGAAATTTTACTTTTTGTGTGGCGAATTTGTGTATCCGAAGCACAAGTTTTTTCGTGGAACGAAAAACGAGGAGGGTGTGATGTTCATCGCGAGCAGCCGTTCAACAAGTGCAACGAAGGCCGGTGCGATTCTTTCGACTGTCGGTGTATTGCTTTTCCTCCTGTGCTTCTCCGCAACGCGCCTTGCCGCGCAAACCTCCTCCGCCGGCGTCGTCCTCGGCACGACCACTGATCCGAGCAAGGCCGTCCTTCCCGGCGTTGACGTCACGCTCACCAATCTCGCGACAAATATTTCCGTTCATCAAACAACCAACGCCAGGGGCGAATTTGTTTTCCCCCAAGTCGCACCTGGTGCCTATACGCTCACTTTTAAGGCCGCTAGCTTTCGCACCGCCACTCTTCAGAACGTCACCGTCGAAGTGAATAAGAGTTTCACCGCCGATATGCAGATGCAGGTCGGCGCGGTAAGCCAGACCGTCGAAGTTCGCACCACGGCCCAAGCCGAGTTGCAAACCACCGACGCCCAGGTCGGCGATGTCATCGCCGGTCAAGAGCTCGAGCGCTTGCCAACCCTCGGACACAGCGCCTTGGAGCTTCGTAATCTCCAGCCCGCGACCACACAGGGAAGCTTTGACTCAGGCGGCACAGTTGCCGGAGCTCGCAGCGACCAGAACACAATTACCCTCGATGGCCTCGACATCTCCGATAGTATTGTTGGCGGCCAGGGCGTTCGTGAAGGTCAGCCTGCCAGCATTGAAAACGTGCAGGAATTTCGCACCGGCGTTACCAATGGGAACGTCGACTTCGGTCGCTCCTCCGGCGGCGACACAACTCTCGTTAGCCGTTCCGGCTCCAACGCCTTCCATGGCGACGTCTACTGGGATCATCAGAACTCCGCTCTCAATGCCAACACCTGGGACAACAATCGCGTCGGCACTCCCCGGCCCAAATTCAGGGACAATCGAGGCGGGTTCAGCATCGGTGGACCGATCATTAAGGACCG